>VGWZ01000098.1 GCA_016873595.1 Nitrospira sp. | reverse complement strand
CTACTTAGGAAAGGCCTTCATCAGGGCATGTGAGTTAGAAAAAAGTATAAACTGTGCAGCTATATGTGTAGATAATGATATAGTTCATGAGCTTAACGATGAAGTGAGGAAGTTACTTTTCAAATACAAAGAAATATTTCCACAATTAGACAAAGACTATGAAAAGACCTTCTTAGTAACAGATATGAACAATCCCTCTGTGCCAGCATCAATTATGGCTGACATAGCAAAAGAAATTCCAAATCTATCAAAGCATGACATTACTAAGTTCATAAATACATTCTGTTTATACTATAAAGTCTTAAAACACAATGAATATAAAATTGAATATAATCATGATGAAGTGCTTAAGCTAAGCTGTTTTGTGGCTGGTACTAAATATACTGGTCCTCCTGATTGGGTGGTTTGTTATTTTCATCGGGACGACGCGATTAGTCGGTAGAGCAGATTAGAGTGGTTTCCTTGTGGATGTACACCGCATTAAAACCTCTTCAATAGAGGATAAATCCTAAGTTTTACTCCCTCTCCGTTTCAAAACAATAAGCCCTGCTATTGCAACCAGAAACATCAGGATGCTGATTCCCTGGGGAAATGAGATAGAAGAGGTGATTAATCCACGATCAACATCACCTCTGAAGAATTCAACGATAAACCTCAGGACAGAATAAAGAAGCAGGTAGGTGAAGAAGAGTTGACCGTTAAAGGATTTATATCTCCTGAGAGTTATGAGTATAAGAAAATTTATAAACTCACCTAAAGACTCATAGAGTTGTGTCGGATGCAGCGGTATGCCGAGTCTTGCGAGGGATTCAGGGTCAGTAAAAGTGACTGCCCATGGAAGCCCTTCAGCAGGTTTTCCATAGCAACAACCAGCAGAAAAGCACCCAAGCCTTCCAATAGCATGAGCTATTGCGATTGAAGGTGCAAAAATATCTGCTGTGCTCCAGATACCGAGCGCATTCTTTCTTATGTACCAGTAAGCTGTAGGAATAGCGAGTAAGATACCTCCGTAAAAGACGAGGCCACCTTCCCATATTTTGACTATATCAACAGGATTTCGAAGATAATGGTCAGCATTTATGATGACGAAGAAGAGCCTTGATCCAATAAGAGCTGATAAGAGTATATAAAAACCAAGGTCTACTATTTTGTCTGCCGGGATACCTTCCTTCTTTGCTTGCCTGATGGCGAGTGCGAGGCCGAGCAGGAATCCAGCAGCCACAAGGACTCCGTAAGTATGGATGGTGAGAGGGCCAATCTTAAATACTATTGGATGCATTAATGTTTTGCTCTATGCTTCAATAATGTAGAGCCTAAAAAAAACATTATCACCCCTACAGTAAGAGCACTATCAGCAATATTGAATGCATACCAGTGAAATTTCCCTATTGAAAGGTCTATAAAATCAACAACATGTCCGTAGACTATTCTGTCGATAAGATTGCCTGTAGCACCACCGAGTATAAGCGAGAGGCTGAAATAACCCTCCTTACCCCTTACCATAAGCCATAGTACAAAAAGAATTGCGATTACCGATACTATTATAAAAAAAACATTGCCGAGACTTTTAAACATCCCGAATGCAGCACCTGTATTTCTTATGCTCACTAAATGCAGGAAGGAAAAGATTTTTACTGAGTCAGATAGATTTAAATAAGTAACAATAAGATATTTTGTGATCTGGTCTATGGCAATAACAAGTGTGACAATAAGGAGTACATAGGTGGTTCTTTTCATTGTTTATTCAAAAATAACCTTATAACACCTCTCACAGATTTCGGGTGCATCTGTAAATGTTCCGACACTCTCGCTCCAGTTCCAGCACCTCTGACATTTTGTACCGGGTGCCCTCTCGATCTTCACCTCAAGCCCTTCTATCTCGCTGCTTTTATAAGAGGCATCAGGTCTTATGTCTGCAATCTTTACAGCCGAAACAATAAAAAAGGTTGGTAAGAAATCTCCGTATTGTGTGAGGAGAGAAGAATATTTCTCCGGGAGATAAAGTATCACCTTTGCTTCGAGGGAATTCCCGATAAACCGTTCTGCCCTTTTAATCTCGAGTGCCTTATTTACCTCATTTCTCAGTATGAATAAATCTTCCCATCTTTTCTCGAGTTCATCATCAAAGTACCGTTCATTAAATTCCGGAAAAGAAGAGAATAACACAGACTCTCCTGAGTCCAGCATTGTGTGCTTTATGCTCTGTGCTCCGTGCTCTGTGATTTGTACTCTATGCCCTATACTCTGCCACACCTCCTCTGCGGTAAATGAAAGTACAGGAGCCATTAATCGTGTGATTGCAGAAAGTATCTGAGAGAGAACCCATTGTGCAGCACGCCTCTCTACAGAGGTTGATTTAAATGTGTAGAGTCTGTCTTTCAGGACATCGAGATAAAAAGAACTCATATCCACAACGCAGAAGTTGTAAAGGGTGTGAAAAACCTCGTGGAAATCATAATTCTTATATGCTGAGGTGACCCTTTTTATAAGTTGCTGGAGCCTGCTCATTGCCCATCTGTCAATCTCTAAAAGATCAGAGCTATAATTCTTATAGTCAAAATCATAAAGGTTGCCGAGTAAGAACCGGCATGTGTTTCTTATTTTCCTGTATGCCTCTGTGAGCCTGTCGAGGATCTCTTTTGAGATCTTTATGTCATCCCTGTAATCTTCAGCAGAGACCCATAATCGCAATATCTCTGCACCATGAGTCTTTATTACCTCCTGTGGTCCAACTACATTTCCGAGAGATTTGGACATTTTCTTGCCCTGACCATCAACGACAAACCCATGGGTGAGTACGGTCCTGTAAGGTGCCTTGCCTTTTGTTCCTACTGCTGTGATGAGCGAGCTCTGGAACCATCCCCTGTGCTGATCACTTCCCTCAAGATACATGTCTGCAGGCCAGTTGAACCTTTTATCAATCCCGATGACCGCGGCATGACTTACACCAGAATCAAACCAGACATCAAGTATGTCAGTCTCTTTTGAAAAAAAGCTTCCCCCGCATTTCTTGCATTTATAGCCGGGTGGCAGGAATTCATCTGCTTTTTTTATAAACCATATATCAGCACCATCTGCTTCAACAGATTTTATAATCCTGTCAAGCACATCATCTTCTTTTATAAACTCTCCACAACTTTCGCAGTTTATGAGTGTTATTGGTACTCCCCATACCCTCTGCCTTGATATACACCAGTCAGGTCTGTTCGAGACCATTCCATAAATTCTGTCCTTTCCCCATAGAGGAATCCATTGCACGTTATCAACCTCATTGAGGCATCGCTCCCGTAACTTATTGTGTTCGATTGAGATAAACCATTGTTCTGTTGCACGGAAAATGACAGGCTTTTTGCACCTCCAGCAATGGGGATACGAATGGATAACTTTTTCTTCTTTGATCAATGCATTGTTCTTTTTAAGGATATCTATTATTATTGCATTTGCCTTGAACACAAACTGCCCCTCGAGCATTGAGAGTTCAGGTTGTTTTCCTGAAAATTTAAATTTGCCTTTATTATCTACAGGAGCATAGATGTCAAGGCCATATCTCAAGCCGATTTTATAGTCATCTTCACCATGACCAGGTGCGATATGGACAATACCAGAGCCCTCATCAAGGGATACAAAATTATCGAGTACCACTCTGGATTCTCTGTCTGCAAGCGGATGCAGTGCTTTTATCCCTTCAAACTTTCTCCCTTCTATTTTTGTGAGCACTCTTCCATCAAGGACGGCTCTCTCCTTCAGGTATTCAACTCTTCCTTCTGCTACTATGTACACATCTCCATTTATTTCTACTGCAGCATAATCAAAATCAGGATGCATGGCCAATGCAAGATTTGCAGGCAATGTCCAGGGGGTTGTCGTCCATACGACAATGAAAACATTTTTTCCTGCAATGTCTGGAAATCTATCTTGTAATTCCGAATTCAGGACTCTAAACTTTACAAAGATTGATGGTGATTCCTTTTCAGCATACTCAACTTCTGCCTCTGCAAGGGCAGTAATACATGACGGACACCAGTGTACAGGCTTTCTTCCTTTATAGACGTAACCACCTTTCACAAAATTCGCAAACTCTCTTACAATCGATGCCTCATAATCGTAGGACATGGTGAGGTATGGATTTTTCCAATCACCAAAAACACCGAGTCTTCTGAATTCGTATCTCTGAATATCAACAAATGTTTCCGCGTACTCTTTACACAGCTTTCTCTTTTCGAGAATATCCACCTTATCTTTTCTGTCACCGAGATCCTTGTCAACCTGATGTTCTATCGGGAGTCCATGGCAGTCCCAGCCAGGAACATAGGGAGAATAAAAACCCTTCATTGATTTGTATTTGACGATGATGTCTTTTAGTACCTTGTTCAACGCATGCCCCATATGGATGCGACCATTTGCATAGGGAGGGCCATCGTGAAGGATGTAATGAGGGTTGCCTTTATTTTTTTCCTGGATCCTTTCGTATATTTTTCCTTCCTCCCAGAACTTAAGTATGTCTACCTCTTTCTGAGTAAGGTTCGCCTTCATCGGAAAGTCTGTCTGTGGAAGGTTGAGGCTTTCCTTATAGTGTAATGAGTTCACTGGGTTTTTTTGGTCAGACATGATTACTTTATTCTGCTTTTTCCTTCTTCTGGGCTTCACGCTCCGCGATTATTTTCTGTGCAAGATGGCTCGGCACCTCTTCATAATATGAGAATTCCATCGAATAAAATCCCCTGCCAGAGGTGAGGCTGTGGAGTTGATTAGCGTAGGTGAGCATCTCAGCCATAGGGACAAGTGCAGTTATTTTCTGGTTACCACCTGCCTGTGGTTCTACTCCCTGAACCCTGCCCCTCTTTGAATTAAGATCACCTATTACTGCACCGAGTGTGTCATCAGGGGTTATCACCTCAACTTTCATGACTGGTTCAAGGAGTATTGCTTTTGCATCCTGTATAGCTTTTTTTAAACCCATTGAGCCTGCAATCTTGAATGCCATTTCCGAAGAATCCACCGAATGGTAAGACCCATCAAATAATGTCACCTTTAAATCAACAACTGGATATCCGGCAATAACACCTTCACGCATGGTCTCAATTATTCCTTTCTCGACTGCTGGCCTGTACTGCTGGGGAATCACTCCACCAACAATCCTGTCAACAAATTCATATCCTCCGCCTCTGGGAAGTGGTTCTATTTCTATAAAGCAATCGCCGTATTGTCCACGACCCCCTGATTGTTTCTTATATTTGCCCTGAGCCTTTGCAGATACTTTTATTGTTTCTCTGTAAGGGACTTTCGGTGTTTTCATTAAGACCTCTACTCCAAATTTTCTCTTCAACTTCTCTATGGTAACCTCGAGATGAACCTGTCCCATTCCAGAAAGAAGCATCTCTTTTGTCTCATCATCTCTCTGGAACCTTAGTGTTGGATCCTCTTCGAGTATCCTGTTAATACTCGTGCCTACCTTTTCTTCATCTCCTTTACTCTTGGGTGCTATTGCATAAGAGATTATCGGGTCAGCAAATTTTACCTTTTCAAAGATGATATGATGCGCTTCTTCTGAGAGTGTATCTCCTGTATATGTCTCTTTTAATTTTGCAACGACACCTATTTCACCAGGTCCTATTGCCTGTGCGGGAATCTGCTTTTTCCCCATAAGATAAAAGACCTGACCAATCCTTTCCTTTGCACCTGTCGTGGTATTCAGTATATTCGAATCAGCCTTAAGTACGCCGGAATAAACCCTGAAGATTGAGAGTTTTCCGGCATATGGATCTGCTATGGTTTTAAATACATATGCTGAAAAAGGCTCTGTCTTTAAAGGCTTTCTCTCAACCTCTTTGCCATCCTTAGGATTTTTCCCTTTGATAGGTGATATGCGTGACATCTCCAGTGGCGAAGGAAGACATAAAAGTACATTATCAAGAACGTGGGGGATTGCTATATTTCTAACTGCAGAACCACATGTAACAGGTATAAACCTTTTTGTCAGAGAGCCCTCCCTTATCCCTTTGGTTAATTCGTCATCCGAGAGCTCTGTACCCTCAAGGTATTTCTCAAGCAAGGTATCATCTGACTCTGCAATCTTTTCCACGAGTTTCTTCCTGTATTCTTCAGCCTTAGAACGCATATCGGCCGGTATCTCAGATTCTTCCGTCTTTCCAGCAGTGAATGTATATGCCTTCATTTTTATCAGGTCAACAATCCCGGTAAAACTGTCTCCAGAGCCTATGGGTATCTGAAGTGGTATCGCTTCTGTCTCAAAGAATTTCTCAAGTTCTCCTACTGCCCTTGAGAAATTCGCCGTATCCTTGTCCATTTTATTTATGAAGACCACCCTTGGCACTTCAAATTCATTTGCGTATCTCCATATTTTCTCTGTCTCTCCCTTCACACCGGAGATTGCACTGACTATGACAATAGCTCCGTCAACAGCCCTGAGACATCCCCTTGCATCCTCAATAAAGTTGATAAATCCCGGGGTGTCTATCAGGTTAATTCTGTGACCTTTCCAGTTACAGAAGGCGATGGACGATGTGATTGTCATTTTCCTCGCTATCTCTTCAGGTTCACAGTCTGTAGTTGTGGTACCATCCTCTATATTGCCAAGCCTGTCTATGTCGCCCGAATCAAAAAGGAGTGCTTCAATGAGTGAGGTCTTGCCTGCACCTCCGTGTGCGATCACTGCTACATTCCGTATTTTGTCCGCTTCAAGGTTTGCCATAAATCCCCCTTTATACAAATAAATTCGAAATTCTAAATCCTAAACAAATCTATATCTCTCTTTCGCAGATGATTTTAGGCTGTCATTCCGTGCTTGACACGGAATCCAGTGCTTTTTTCTCTGGATTCCCGTTGGAGTTTACCCCGTGCATGGATTCCTGCTTTCGCAGGAATGACAATGACACGGGGCGGGAATGACAATCTTTGACCATTATTTGCCTTGCTAAAGCTGATTAAATCTATGTCTTTTGTCCCGTGCATCTTTGTTTGCAATTTTATGTTTAGAATTTTACTCTACTATTTCTTCAATGACTGGTTTTAACTCTACCTTTTTTTCTAACCGTCTTCTCCAGAGCTTTATCACTATGAAAGAGATGACAAATGCACCAAATCCAAAGATGGCAGAAAGAATATCGGGATCAGCCTCTTTGAAATAAAGGCTGAGTACCTCCTTCCCTATGATAGCACCTATTATCA
>VGWZ01000097.1 GCA_016873595.1 Nitrospira sp. | reverse complement strand
CAAAGCAAGGGGATCCTAACAAAATAGAAGAGATGAAAAGACTGCACAGAATATCCCAAGACCTCTAACAAAAGTAGAAAAGGAAACGTTTCAAACCTTGTCACAAATCTTTCCAGGACTTGTAGTCTATGTCAAGGATTCAAAACAGGAGAAGAAAAGGTAATCATGCAGGGTTACATCTTAGATGTCTCAACAATACCTTACAAAGTTACATTTTTAAATGTCTTGACAGGCTCTATTAACTAATCTCAGATCTTTCTCACCACTGCTCTTAAAACTCTCTTTGTTTCTTCCTTCACCCTGAATCTCTCATCTCCCCTGTGTCCTACAACCCAGACAATATCATCCCCTGATAGTATTAATGGGACCCTGTCACGTTCATCCCTCGGTACTTTTTCATCAACAAAAAAATCCTGGAGTTTCTTCCTTCTGCCAAAACCGAGCGGGTAAAAAAAGTCACCCGTCTTTCTTGGTCTCACGGTGAGAGGAAAGATCAATCTGTCTGCATCAAAGATACCATACGCAGTCCAGAGTCCAGGCTCATCGATCTTAAGTTTAGCATCTTTCTCGACTATAGAAGCCTTGATTGAAATCCCGGCTTCTTTGAGAATGACCTCGCCAGGAATTTCAAAAACATAAGTGTTGAGCTTAACAGAAGGCTCTGATGTAAGGACAAAGGTTGAATATTCTTTTATCGCCCTTATGCCCTTTGGGAGATAGATTCTATCACCGGCTTTGCCATTTTTAATGAGGTCAATGATGTCTTCTATATGAGTAAAGTTTATTCCACGAAGGCCTTTTGTCTCATCTATCGCCTTCCGTAAAACCCTTCTCAGGAGTACCTTGTCCATAACTTCAACCGGGGAAAGGAAGAATTCAATACGGGCATTAGTTTTACTGCTTATAAGTCTCATCATTGTTTTCGCAACAATAATTTCAAGATATTTATCTTCTTCTCTGAAGATTGCCGCAGTTCTCGAAAGTGTATCAATAACAGTAGGGTTATATTCTTTAAGCATTGGTATGAACGAAAATCTTATTTTGTTTCGCAGATAGTCTTTTCTGAGATTCGATGAATCAACAATAAAATCAATCTTCTCCTCTTCAAAAAATCTCTCAATCTCACGTCTCTCAATCTCAATGAGTGGCCTGATGATTATCCCTCTGATTGGAGGGATCGCGGAAAGGCCTGTAGGGCCTGAGCCTCTAAAAAGTCGCATCAGGAGCGTTTCTGCCTGATCATCTGCTGTATGACCTAATGCAATTCTCTGTGCATTTATCATGTAAGCTGTTTCCTCAAAAACCATATACCGTAATGCTCTCGCAGCTTCCTGCCTGTTCATCCCCCGACTTTCCGCATAGGACTTCACATCAATGGATTTCGTAATAAAAGGTACTTTGAGATTTTCACATAGATTTTCACAAAATTTAATTTCCACAGGCACTTCCTCTGGTCTCAGGCCATGGTCAATGTAGAGGGCATGGAGATCAAGCCTGAAGTCATCCTTGAGTTTATGAAGAACATGGAGGAGGCATACCGAATCCGGCCCGCCTGAAAGACCGATCAACACTCTCTCTTTCCCATAGAGCATAGAATGCTTTTTGATTGTTCTTTTTGCTTTTTTAAGAAGTTCCATGGAGGTCATTCGGAAGGATAACAAACTTAGATAGTCCGTTTCTTCGATGGTTTGAAACTATCTTTACTATGTTTAAACAGGGTCTTTACTTCATTCATAAATTCATTTATATCTTTAAACTGTCTGTAGACAGAAGCAAACCTCACATAGGCTACTTTATCAAGCTCTTTTAATGCAGTCATTACCTCTTCACCGATCCATGTGCTTTGAATCTCTTTTACACCAAGGCCTAAAAGTTTTTTTTCTATGGAGTCTGTAATTGCTTCGAGCGTCTCGATGCCTATGGGTCTTTTCTCACACGCCTTTTTTAAACCATTCAGTATCTTCAACCTATCGAATGGCTCCCGTCTCCCGTCTTTTTTGATTACCATTGGCAGGACATCTTCGACACGTTCATAGGATGTGAAGCGTTTTCCGCACTTGAGGCACTCACGCCTGCGGCGTATTGCATCGCCCTCTTTGCTCGTCCTCGAGTCGATGACCTTATCTTCTATGCTTCCACAGAAAGGACACTTCACCTAATAACTCTGTTTCACATGATTTATACTCTTAGATCTTTACACTCTGCTCTTCGTATATAGGAAAAGCATTGCAAAGGGACTTAACCCTCTTTGAAAGATTCTCGATAACATTGACGTCATTTATGTTTTGTATTGCCGATGAGATTATGTCAGCTATTTCGATCATCTCTGTCTCGCCCATACCCCTTGAGGTCACACAGGGTGTGCCGAGCCTGATGCCGCTTGTGACAGCGGCTGACCTTTCATCATAAGGTATCACATTCTTGTTTACTGTTATCCCTGCAAGTTCGAGTGCTTTTTCAGCATCTCTCCCCGTGGTGCCCTTATCGGTAAGGTCAACAAGCATCATATGGTTGTCCGTACCGCCTGAGATAATCTTGAAGCCATTATCTATGAGTGCCTCTGCAAGTCTTTTTGCATTGTTCATCACTTTAACCTGGTAGTCCTTAAATTCCTGGGTGAGTGCTTCTTTCAGGGCAACTGCCTTTGCAGCAATGATATGAACAAGCGGGCCACCTTGTATTCCAGGAAATAACATCCTGTCTACAGCCTTTGCATACTCTGCCTTGCACATGATCATCCCACCCCTTGGGCCTCTCAGGGTCTTATGGGTTGTTGTTGGCACAAATTCTGCATAAGGCATAGGGGATGGATGAAGACCTGTCGCTACAAGCCCTGCAATGTGGGCGATGTCTGCCACAAGATATGCTCCAACTTCTTTTGCAATATCAGAGAATATTTTGAAATCAATGATCCTTGAATATGCACTCGCACCGGTGAGTATCATCTTTGGCTTATTTTCTATGGCAAGGCGCCTTACCTCATTATAGTCGATATATCCTGTATTTCTATCAACACCATATTTCACTGACTTAAATAACATTCCTGAAAAGTTTACTGATGCGCCATGTGAAAGATGGCCTCCGTGACTCAAACTCATCCCAAGTATAGTATCGCCTGGCTTAAGCACAGAGAAGTAAACTGCCATATTCGCCTGAGTACCTGAGTGAGGCTGGACATTCACATGCTCAGCACCGAAAAGTTCCTTAGCCCTTTCAATCGCAAGGTTTTCAACAACATCAGCATATTCGCAACCACCATAATACCTTCTTCCCGGATATCCTTCTGCATATTTATTAGTAAGGACGGAACCCTGCACCTCGAGTATGGAAGGTTTCACGTAGTTCTCAGAGGCAATGAGTACTATACTTTCTCTTTCCCTCTTTATTTCTTTCTGTATTGCCTCAAATACCTCTATATCAGATAGCCTTAGATTCTCAAGAAACATGTCTGAAATGTTCCTCTATCTGTGCGATTTTATTAAGTCTTATACAGTGTCTTTCTCCTTCAAAAGGAGTGTTTATCCATGTCTTTACGATTTCTTTTGCAAGGTCTTTTCCGACTATCCGTCCTCCAAGAACAAGGATATTCGCATCATTATGGAGTCTGCTCATCTTCGCGGTGAAGAGATCGTTGCACAGAGACGCCCTTACCCCTGGAAATTTATTCGCGACTATAGACATGCCTATCCCGGTTCCGCAGATGAGTATCCCTCTCTCTATCTTCTTATTAGATACTGCCTCAGAGACCTTTATGCCAATATCAGGATAATCTACTGATTCAGTCCCATTTGTACCGTAGTCAATACTCTCTATGCCGAGATCATTTAATAGTGAGATAATCTCTTTTTTCAGTTCGAAACCTGCATGGTCTGACCCAATCGCAATTTTCATGTTATAATTTTATTATCTTATCCAAGAGATTATCTGGAAGTCAAGGATTCATAGAGAAAAAGCCCTTGACCAAAACATAATGTACTATTTAAAATTAAAAAATTCAAGGCTTAGTATTTTTTAAATTTTCATCAATCTTTGAATTTTGAATGTGCATTTTGTCTTTTCAAGGGCCCATAGCTCAGTTGGTAGAGCTACCGGCTCATAACCGGTTGGTCCCAGGTTCGAGTCCTGGTGGGCCCACCATACACTTTTGCCTGCTGCAAAAGTGTAATTTTAAGTGGAGAGTGAACAGTGATGAGTAAAAACATAAATTTTAACCTTTCTTTTTCGGCGGTAAGCTCGAAAAACTTGTATAACAAGTTTTTCTGGTGGTTGGCTTGAAAGATCAGTTAAATCTTTTGATAAGTCTCCAGGAACTCGATATCCATATTCTCAAAAAACAATCGATTATAAACGAAATCCCTTTAAAAATTTCCGGTGTTGAAACACGTCTTAATAAAATACTGACAAATCTTGACAAGATAAAGCAGGGTCTTGAGTCACTTGAAAAAAAGAAACGTGACAAGGAGAGAACATTAGATGATATCAATGAGAAGATAAACAAATTAAAAACTCGTATCACAGAGATAAAAACAAATAAAGAATATCAGTCCCATTTAAAGGAGATAGAATCCATAGAAAAAGAGCGTTACGCCGTTGAAGACGAAATACTTCTCATTATGGAAGGGATAGAGGCCTCTTTAAAGGAATTAAAATCACGGGAGGAAACGATCAGGTCCGAAAAGAGTAAGGTAGATGAATTTAAAAAGAAACTTGAAGCAGAGGTACTCGAAGCAGAGAAAGAACTCTTAGCACTTAACGAAGCGAGGTCAGGGATTATTGGGAGTATTGATGAAGAATTATATAACCTGTATATGAGTTTGATTAAATCAGGCAAAGGGTTAGCAGTGGTAGAAGCAAAGGAAGCGATATGTCTGGGATGCAATATGAATTTCCCACCACAACTCTTTGTCGAGTTAAAAAAGAATGAAGAAATTATACAATGTCCCCAGTGCCACCGCATATTCTACTATAAAAGTGAATAAACACTAAAAAATCCTTTCAAAAATTTAATATTTGTTATATACTAATAAAATAATGTTATATGCCAGAGTAGGAGGGTGGCCGCTTAAACGCACCTGCGGTGCAAGTGAAAAGTGATCAGTGAAGAGTTTTTAACTAACAACTGGTCATTGATACTTAATCACTTTGAGGCGTAGCCTCGGTTTGGGAGGAAAGTCCGAGCTCCATAGGGCAAGGCGCTCCGTAACACGGAGTGGGGGCAACCCCAAGGAAAGTGCCACAGAAAGGGAAACCGCCCCGCACTTTCTTGAAAGTGCGGGGTAAGGGTGAAAAGGTGAGGTAAGAGCTCACCAGTTGAGATGGCAACATCTCAAGCTTGGAAAACCCCGCCTGGAGCAAGGTCGAATAGGTTCCGTTTTGAGAGGGGCCCCTTCAAATCTCCACCTGCCTGATGCGGATCGGAGAGACGGAACGGGTTGTAACCGCAAGAGTCTGGTGCTAACACGAGACCTTAGAGGAATGGTCACGGAAACAGAACTCGGCTTATTACCTGCTCTGGCGATAAAAAAATATTTTCTTTAGCAGTTGCTTCAATTAATCACTACGTGTTAATTGCAAACTACTAAGTGAAAAGAGGAGAATGGAACATAAACTAAAAGTTTTTTGCACAGTAGCTGAAACAAAGAGTTTTTCAAAAACCTCTGAGATTATCCATCTCACTCAGCCTGCGGTGAGCCTTCAAATCCAGGCGCTGGAGGAGAAATATGAGACAAAATTATTTGATCGGTCTTCGAGCAAGGTTAACCTCACGCCTGCAGGAGAAGTTCTCTATAAATATGCAAAAGATATCCTCGCACTTTATGCCTCTGCAGAAAAGGTAATAAGTGAAATGACAGGTCTCGTAAAGGGAAGTATCACAATTGGTGCAGGTTCCACTATAGGCAATTACCTTATACCAAGTGTGATCACAGATTTCAGAAAGGCACATCCCAAGATTAAGGTACACCTCCTCATTGGGAATACACAAAAGGTAATTGAGTTGCTCAACTCTGGCAACATTAATATTGGTTTTGTAGAAGGTGATGTGAAAAGACATAAGATGTTTAGCGAAAAACTGATCTCTGATGAGCTCTTGGTAATTGTTCCTTCTTATCATCAATGGGCACAGAGAAAAGAGATCTCTGTAACTGAACTCATAGGGGAACCTTTCATCTTCAGAGAAGCTGGTTCCAGCACAAGGCAAACAATAGAAAAGTTTCTCTCCAAACACGGAATCACCACGCAAGACATGAAAGTATCTATGGTTCTCGGAAGCACAGAGGCAATAAAAGATGCGGTCGAAAATGGATTGGGTGTCTCAATAATCTCACAGTGGGCAGCAAGAAAAGAAAGCAAGTATGGGACCCTTCATTTGATCAACCTCAAAGAGGAAAAGATCGTAAGGAATTTCTCCCTTCTCATTTATAAAAATTCAGTCTCTACCCACGCAGTAGACGAATTCCTGACATGCATGCGGGTCTATCCTTTTGAGGAACTCCTTTCTTAGAGACAGTGAACAACTGGCGACCGACAACTATTGACTCCTACAATATTAATATCCCGTGTCTCCGTGTTTTTGTCATTCCGCATCCCCAATCGAGTTGAGGACAGGCTTGATGCGGTCTACGACTCGTAGAGAATCCAGTATTTTTGAATGTCTCTGGATTCCCGTTTTCACGGGAATGACGAAACATAGAACATTTGTTACGCAGTTTTCAATAACCACCGCTGCAATAGACTCTGTAATCAACATTTTGAAATACTTTGTTTCTATTCTCTATCTCAGTGAGCCATCTTTCTACAATATTATTTGAGATTATCGATTGATAGAGGCTGTGAAACGTCCCTATATGTTCTTCAAAACGCTTTTTTGCATATTCTGTAGCAGTGCCCGTCTTCATTATGAATGCCCAGTCACTTTGCTGCGACATAAGCAACTCTCTCGCTGCCTGGTTAAGTGACCTCTTCAGAAGTGAGGAAGTAAAGAGGTGAGGTGGAGAGGGATGAGAAAACCTGTCAGCAAGGTATATCATACGTTCTATTGATTTATGAAGATGCCGATACATATAGTCATTAGAGCTGTTCAGCCAGACCTCATTATATCCTCTATTTCCCCAGCTTGACATAGATGGCTGACAGACCTGTAAACGTGCAGAATGAGAGTCTTGCAGACCCAGATATTCTGAAGGTGTGATTGTGGTGAAATTTCTGCGATCAAGAAATATTCTCCTCAAAAGAGAATCAAGCCACTCCGGGCCTTCAAACCACCAGTGACCAAAAAGCTCAGCATC
>VGWZ01000096.1 GCA_016873595.1 Nitrospira sp. | reverse complement strand
AGTCTCTTGGGTACCGGACACCACACGAGGTGTATTTCGGTGAGGGTAGAAATCAATATGGACAGGCTGACGAATTAATCCACCTTATTGAGAGCAATTTTTTGTCTTGACAATGGGGAGGGGTATAAATGACACTTATTGGGTGATTGCATTTTCTTTAGAATACCTTGATTAATATGGTTTTAAATAAATAAATCGCTCAATTTAGGTGATAGAAAATTGGGGGATAAGATATTAGCGCCCCTGCCAATCACTATCCTCTTAAATTCTCCCCTCGAAAAATAATGATAGAATCTGGCTGAAAATACTGATAAACTTATTCATGTCCACCTCCGATTCGGGTTGTTATTCTTTGCGTATCTATTTACTCAGACAGATCGGGGTCTTCTCAAATATGTATTTTAAACAAGTATGTGATAAAATAAAAAAACATATATATAGCTCAATTATTA
This sequence comes from Nitrospira sp., assembly GCA_016873595.1. GTDB lineage: Bacteria > Nitrospirota > Thermodesulfovibrionia > Thermodesulfovibrionales > SM23-35 > VGWZ01. The sequence goes on along the minus strand of VGWZ01000096.1, from coordinate 6,948 downwards.
AAGTGCGAGTAAAAACCAATAAGCCAACAGCTTTGTTGGCAAAAATAATTTTGGTAGTGCTCATCGTAGTGAGCCTTTCAGGGTATACCATGGGTGGTTATACAGTAAATTTAATCCATAAAAAGGGAATTCTTGAAGAAGGATTGAACTTTGTCTTAAAACCCATTTTACCGACAAAGCTTTTGATAAATGTGAGACAGGTGCTGGAAAAATGAGCTACGCATCTGAACGTAATTTCCATAAAATTCCATGGCATCGCGTACTTGTCTTTTTCTTTCTCTCAATCGTAATAGGAACTGCTGGATACATCTATCATGAAAATCAACAAAGCCACATTAAACAGGAAATACAGAAAGAGCTCTCTGCAATAGCTGACCTTAAGGTGGTACAGATTGAAAACTGGCGTAAAGAGCGCCTGGAAGATGCAGCAATGATCTCAAAGAATCCATTCATTGCCTATAACGTTGAGCAATTTTTGAAGAATCCCCTATCAACTGGAGTCAAGAAGGAGCTTCTTGAGTGGATGGTAACTTTTAAAAAGCACCACCAGTATAAAAGTGCCTTTCTCCTCGATCCGAAAGGAACTGTGCGGTTATCAGTTACTGATGTGAAAGAGGTCATAGAGCCGTATATTAAAGAACTTGCAGCAGAAGCAATGCGTAAAAAGAAAGAGATCTTCTCCGACCTTTATCAAAGTAAAACACTCAATGATATTCGTTTTAGCCTCCTTGTTCCACTCCTCATTTCTGAGGGGCGGGATACTCTTCCTGTTGGGGTTTTATTATTGCAGATCGATCCGAATCAGTTTCTCTATCCACTTATTCAGTCATGGCCCACAAAGAGCCGAACAGCCGAAACCCTGTTAGTTCGCCGTGAAGGGACTAACGTGGTATTTTTGAACAGACTCCGACATAGGAATGATACGCCACTTACTCTCCGTTTTCCGATAAGCGAACAAAGACTCCTCGAAGATATGACAGTTCATGGGAAGAAGGGGATAGTCGAAGGCGTAGACTATCGAGGAGAATCAGTAGTTGCTGTCTTACGACCAGTCCATGATTCCACGTGGTTTCTCATAGCAAAAGAAGACTTCGAGGAGGCCTATAAACTTATACACAGAGGGAACTGGTTTATTGCAGCCATAATGGTCCTGTCAATTCTTGTGTCATGCCTGGGTGTTGGGCTCATCTGGCGCCACAGGAGTGCGCTGTCTTACCGAAGGGAGTACGAGTTAGAGCATGAGCGTCGGGCAATAGCTCAGAGGTATGAATATCTATCCAGATATGCCAATGATATTATCCTGCTCCTTGATCAGGATTTGAGAATCATCGAAGCAAATGAGCGTGCAGTAGAGACTTACGGGTACACACTTGATGAGCTGCTGCACATGAGCTTAAAGGACTTACAGGCCCCTGAAACACAATCAGTTCTCAGTGCACAGATGGAGAAGGTGAGAGAGCTCAAGGGAATGGTGTTTGAATCACTACACCAGCGGAAAGATGAAACTCGGTTTCCTGTTGAAAATAGTTCGCGGATTGTTGAAATTAATGGAAATGAGTTTTATCAGTGCATCATTCGCGATATCACCGAGCGCAAGCAGGCAGAAAAAGTGTTACAGTCTCGAGCAGAATTCGAGAAACTTATTACTTCCTTCTCAACAAAATTCATTAATCTTTCATCCCATGAGATTGACAGTGGGATCCTTCATGCATTGCAAACCATTGGTAAGTTTATAGGTGCTGATCGAAGTTACATCTTTCTGTTTGATGAAAATGAAGATAAAATGATCAGCAAATATGAATGGTGTGCAGAGGGTATTAAACCACATGTTCAAACACTCCAGGGAATGTCAGTCGAAGAGTTCCTATGGTTGATAGTGAAAATCAATCGTTTCGAAAATATTCACATACCATCTGTTGCAGACCTTTTCCCTGAGGGGAGTGTCGAAAAAGAGATCCTGCAATCACAGTCAATCCAGTCACTCATTGCTGTTCCAATGGTCTCTGGTAACTTTCTTATCGGGTTTCTCGAATTCGATTCGGTAAAAATGGAAAAAATATGGTCTACAGACATAATTACTCTACTCAGAATCGTAGGAGAGATATTTACGAATGCATTAAACCGTAAGCAAGCAGAGGAGGCACTGCGGAAGAGCGAAGAAAGGTACCAAACGATTCTCAATACAGCAGGCGAAGGGATCTGTGAAATAGACCTGGAAGGAAAGGTCACCTTTATCAATCCTGCTGGAGCGAAGATGTGCGGATATGAAGTTCACGAGCTGATCGGGAAGCATTTGCATAACACGCTGCACTATGCAAAACCGGATGGGTCTCCCTATTCTGAGGAAGAATGCCCCCATTATGGATCACTTGTGCAAGGAATTACTATTGAGATAGGAGACGAGCTCTTCTGGAGGAAGGATGGTACGAGTTTCCCAATCACGTGTATCAGTACTCCGGTGAGAGTCCAGGATATGATAACTGGCGCGGTTGTAGCATTCCGTAATATAACTGCTCGCAAAAAAGCAGAAGAGGCACTGCGTGAGAGTGAAGAGAGGAACCAAACGATTCTCAATACAGCAGGCGTAGGGATATGTGAAATAGACCTGGAAGGAAAGGTCATCTTTATCAATCCTGCTGGAGCGAAGATGTGCGGATATGGAGTTCATGAACTGATCGGGAAGCATTTGCATAACACGCTGCACTATGTAAAACCGGATGGGTCTCCCTATCCTGAGGAAGAATGCCCCTTTTATGCATCACTTACGCAAGGAATTACTGCTGAGGTGGTAAACGAGCTCTTCTGGAGGAAGGATGGTACGAGTTTCCCGGTTATGTGTATTAGTACCCCGGTGAGAGTCCAGGATATGATAACTGGCGCAGTTTTAACATTCCGTGATAGGACTGAACGCAAAAAAGTAGAGGAGGCACTGTGGGAGAGTGAACAGAGGGTGAAAAACATTCTCCATGGCTCTCCTATTCCTGCATTCGTTATTGACAAATACCACAACGTACTGTTCTGGAATGAAGCACTGGAGCAACTCAGTGGTATCGAAGCCGACGTGATGATAGGCACAAGTCATCACTGGAAAGCGTTCTATAATGAAGAAAGACCATGTATGATTGATCTGCTGATAGACAATAGAATCGATATGATTCCACAGTGGTATAGGAGAAAATATGTTCAATCTAAGGTGTTAGAGGATTCATATGAAGCTACTGACTTCTTCCCTTCATTAGGTGAGGGAGGGAAATGGTTGCATTTCACAGCAGCGGTTATCAGAGATTCCGCAGGAAATATTGTCTGTGGCTTGGAAACACTCGAAGATATCACGGAACGTAAGCGAGCCGAGGAATCGCTGATATTCTTAAAAGAAGCGATTGAAACTTTACCCATTGGCATTATCATTAGCGACATGAAAGGGAAGATTTTATATGCAAATCCAGACGTGGCAAGGATGCACGGCTACAAAGTGGAGAACCTCATCGGTAGTGATGCAAGAATACTCGTTCCAAGGAAGTACTTGAAACCCCTGCTCTTTGAGCAGATAATGGGGTCTGAGATTGGGGTCTGGAAACGTGAGAGTTATAATATCAAAGAAAGCGGGGAAACGTTCCCCGTTCAGTTGACTTCGATTACAGTCAAAAATACCGAAGGTGTTCCGATTGGTACGGTGGTGGCATGCGAAGACATTACCGAGCGCAAACAATCAGAGGAAAAGCTGATTCAACGCCAGGAAGCTCTCTATTCTGTGTATAAAATGGCCACGACCCTGGGTACCTCTTTAAAAACGCTCTGTAATAATGTACTCGTAAGTTTGTCGAGACTTCTCCAGACTTCCAATGTCATAGCACAGCAACACGAGAATGGTAACGTTAAGGTTATTTCTTATATCTTAGACAGAAAACTCGGGAGTGAAGAAGTAACCTGCCCTTCGAATTTTCAGTGTCTTTCTGGATATGATACCAATGAAGGGTGTCTACCGAAATGTTCTCTCGGTAATGTTTTCAAAAAGTATCAAAACATGAAAGACATCTTGAAAAGCTCATTGAGAATTCCAATGCTCGATTCGTCGGGCAACATCATCGGTGCAATTACAGTTATAAACACAAAGGAGCGCATCTTTACCGAAGACGAGATTCGTCTGATAAAAATCTTTGCACAGCATGTAGCATTCGAGATCGAAAGAAATGTAATGGAGACAAGACTTCGTAATGCTCAAAAAATGGAGGTTATTGGCACATTAGCCGGAGGTGTTGCACATGAAGTCCGAAACCCACTGAACGCTATTATAATCATTGCAGAATCACTCGTCAAAGAATTAGGGGAAAGCCCGGAATATCAGTTACTTCTTACCCATATCCGTTCACAGGTGGACCGGTTGTCAGTACTGATGAAGGATTTGTTAGATCTCGGAAAATCAATCGATCCATCCGATTTGCGAGGCGTGTCTTTAAGTGAAGTATGTTCTGCTACAGTAAGTCTATGGAAGCATTCTGTATGCAGCCGTACTCACAAGATAAAATTACTTAAGTCCCCAGAGTGTGATGACATTTTTGTATTAGCCGATAGCCGAAGACTCCAGCAGGTTTTCCTTAACCTGCTGGAGAATGCAGCACAACACGATCGCGAAGGCAATGAAATACTTTTTGTCGTTAAGGAATCTGAGGGTAGTAGGTGTATTATTCAAGTGGTTGATCGTGGCACTGGTGTCCCAGAAGAACTTCTGTCGCGGATTTTTGAACCATTCTTTTCAACACGACGAGGTGGTACCGGTTTAGGCCTGACTATTGTAAAATATATTGTAGAAACTCATGGAGGGAATATCGTGTTTTTTAATAATAAACCACTCCCTGGTTGCACTGTAGAGGTTAAATTACCAATTTATAAGCAGCAAAGCCATGAAGCCAAAGATACTATTAGTTGATGACGAACCTGCAACACTGATTGGATTGACACGGTATCTTTCAAAGGCAGGCTATACAGTTGAGGAATCTTTGTGCCTTGCTGAAGCCCGGGAAGCCATCACCTCACACCGGTTTCATGCCGTCATCCTTGACCTCATTTTGCCAGATGGCAATGGCATAGAGTGGATTAGAGATTTAAGAGAGACGTACCCGGATATAGCTATTATCGTGATCACTGGTGCGGGCGATATCTCCACTGCTGTTGAGTCTATGCGCCGCGGTGCAGATAACTTTCTGACGAAGCCTGTAAACTTAGCGGAACTTGATGTGTTTCTGCAGAAAAGTATCGAATTAGGGACACTGAGACGAAGAGATTCAACGTTTCAGCGTTTGAAGAAAAAAGTTACTCCTTATTTTGGCGAAAACTCTACAATGAAAGAGGTTGAAAAACTATCCATATTGGTAGCGGAAAGTGATTTGCCTGTGCTCCTTCGAGGAGAGACTGGAACAGGTAAAGGGGTATTGGCAAGATGGATTCATGAACAGAGTTCCCGTTGTTCAGGCCCCTTTGTAGAGGTGAATTGCTCAAGTCTCAGGGGCGAGCTCCTTGCCAGTGAGCTCTTCGGCCACGTAAGGGGTGCCTTCACATCTGCTATCCAGGACAAACAGGGGTTCATTGAGGTTGCAGACGGTGGGACTTTATTTCTGGACGAGATAGGTGATATGGATTTAGCTGTTCAGGCTCAGTTTCTGAAAGTTATTGAAGAGAAGTGCTACCGAAGGCTCGGCGAGGTCAGGGTCCGGAGAAGTGATTTCCGTCTTATCTGTGCTACAAACAAGAACCTCCACGAGGAGATACAGCAAGGCAAATTTCGTCAAGACCTCTATTTTCGGATCAATATTTTTCCTATTTCTCTTCTTCCGTTGCGTGAAAGACTTGAAGACCTGACGGGAATTATCCAGAATATACTTGCTGATTTAGACTTATCTCAGTGCCATATACTCCCCGATGTAATAAAGCACTTGAGAAATTACTCATGGCCTGGAAACATCCGCGAATTGAGAAGTGTACTTGAAAGGGCCCTTATTCTTGCACGCAATGGTCCATTAACTCTTGAGTATTTCCCCGGCCTGGAGGCTTCCGTATATCCTATTGGTTCCAACAAAGGGAACATAATGGATTTGGAACGGCTTGAAGGGGAACATATTGAGGACGTCATAAGAAACTTTGGTGGTGACAAAAGAAAAGCCGCAGAAGCGCTGGGGGTCTCACGAGCCACACTCTATCGCAAAATGAAGAAAGCTAAACATCCTCTCTAAGGGATCAAACCAGTGTTTAAGGAACAGCGATACGGAGAGAAAGAATAACCGTGAAAATTCTTGTAGTAGATGACGAACAAGCCTTTCTATTTGGCTTAAAGCGAATTCTCAATGAACCGGAAATGAGCGTTGATACTGCTGAAACTTTTGAAGAGGCCATAGACTTCCTGAGTCAACAAACCTATGATGTTGTCATTGCTGACGTTAGGCTCACTGGAGTCTTGCAACAAGAAGGGTTAGAAATCCTCAAGATTGTAAAAAAAAATAAACCTCGTACAAAAGTAATAATTGTAACTGGATACGGTACTCCTGAAGTCATGCAAAAAGCATATGAGTTCGGGGTAGACTATTATTTTGAAAAACCCATATCTACCGACATTCTCCTCAATACACTTAAAAAAATGAGATAAATGGTGCAGTCCGCTCTTCTGAGGGGGAGGGTGGCTCAGTGAGCAAGGGGGTGGTGTGCCTTATTGAAACAATCCCTTGCTCACTGAGCATAGTAACATCAAGGTTTCTTTGAAAGGCCTTGAATGGTTTCTGATAGAGAGAGCGACATGTTCCTGGCAAATGCAGTCATTATCATAATCCCCTTTTGAACTTCCGGATCCCTTAGGGATGCGAAGATACCTTTTAATCCAGATTTTGGTGGTTTTTCAGCAATTTCTTGCATTGTTCGTACCGCGCATTTTTGCATGCCTATCATCATGCTATTCATCTC
>VGWZ01000095.1 GCA_016873595.1 Nitrospira sp. | reverse complement strand
TTAAATTAATTGAATCTCAAGGTATTAAAATAGCATTAATTTCTGGCAAGCCTGCCAGCTATATTAGTGGCTTTGCGAGACAATAGGGATCCAAAAGCCAATAATTATTGGGGAAAATGGTGCAGTAATTTATTATACAGCAAAGTTCCCGCCAGAGCAAGCGTTCTCCCTATTTGACACTGAAGAAAAAGAGCATCTTTTGTCTTTAATTGAATCGTTAAAAAGTCATATTATTTATAAATATAAAAAATCTGTTTGGTTGCAGCCAAATACTATTAATCTTACGATTTTTCCTAAAATTCCATCTAAGGATACTCTTGATAATATTACATCATATGTTGAAGAAATCTTACAAGATAAACAAGGCAGTCTTGAGCTATACGTGCATTGCGATTCTCTTGAAATTGTACCGAAAAGCATTAACAAGGGAATTGCATTCAAAAAAATATTGGAAATAGAGGGAATCAAGAAAGAGGAAGCAATAGCAGTAGGAGACGGAGAAAATGATATTCCAATGTTAAACGAAGCAGGATGTTCTATTGGCATCAATCTACCCCAAGCAACTAACAATTTTACGACAATTGCTAAAGCAATGGATTTTATCCTAACTAAAACTATGATCGACCATCACACAAGAAAAGAAGACCTGTTAAAAAAGTTAGAATATGAACAACTTTGTAATGATTGGCGCCATCGCGATGCGATGTTATGGTCAGTTTTAGTGATAGCAATAACGTTAGCTGGTGTAGTTTTAGGAATTTTAGAGAAAAACTTAAGAACAGAAGATAAATTGTTGATTTATCTTTTAGCCCTCATCTTTAACATTGCTGCTATAGTAAAAATTACGAAAGACCACTATTATCAATTAGGATCTACAGAGTTGATGAATAAAATATTTCCTAATTTGGATAAAACATTAACAATTGACGACAGTCCAAGAATACATAAACCGACAATTGATTTTATTAAAAAACATAAAGATAGGATACCTTTATTTAGTGTCTATACATATATTGCGACTGGGTCACAAGGATGTAAGAACGAGAATAAAAATGGGCAGTCGGCATTTAGACTTTTTTTCATTATTCAAATGGGCTTGATTGTAATAATGTTTGCATTAATTATGACTACTATTATGAGTTTTATTTAACAAATCACTTATGTGGATGGCGTTCAGCCACTGTACAGTTCAGTCGTTAGCTTGGGAGAAGTAGCATGTCAGAACTAAAAGATATAATTTCTCAAATTAAGGGATAATATAGTACAGAAAAATATAAAAATATAGAAATTATAGGGACATTGAGCCTGTCTAAAAACTCATTTATTATTCTCAACTTAAATAAATCCTTTTTATCAACAATTGTGATAGATATCTCTGTCTTTACTTTTTACCTTAAGGCTGGCAGCATCCGCTCCTTTCTCATTATCGCTGCCATTATCTTTAACAGGTTATGGGCCGTTGCCACGATCTTCCATTCAAGTTTTACTTTCTCCAATCCCCTGAGAAGAAACTGGCTGAATCCGTTTCTTGTCTTTATCTGGCCAAACACTGGCTCTACCAAACATTTTCGTTTCCCGTAAATCGCTCTGCCTTCGACAGTATTTATCTTTTCTCTCATTCGCTCCCTGTACTCTTCATATCCGTCTCTTGTTATTGCTCTGCCTAATTTTATATCGGTTGTGCATTTCTCCCTGAGAGGACAACAAGCGCATGTTTCCCGTTCTGTTCTGTATGTGGTAATCTCTCTCTTGCTGTACTTGCTTTTGACTTGGGTCCTTGCTACTGGCCTTAGTGTTTCACCCTGTGGGCATATGTATTTATCCTTGTGCGCATCATACATAAAGCTCTCTTTTGCAAATAAGTGTTCCTTTGCCTTCTGTCTTTTCTTGCTGCCTATATGCCTTTCGTCTTCTGAGGGAATGTATCCGTCTATTTTGTTGCCCTCCAAATATTTTCTGGTGAGAAACAGCAGTAGTTTTTAGACAGGCTACATTTCCCATATTTCTTGAAGCTCACACATTATTTTATAAAACATTTTGCTACTTAAATTCCACATAAGCACTTGACAAAATAATGATACCGTATATAGTATTATCTATATGCCCCTAAAGGGAAAGAGAATTATTTTAGATACGAATGTGCTCTATGCAGGTCTTTATTCATCGAAAGGGGCTTCTTTTAGGATATTACAAGCAATTGAAGCAGGTAAGCTAAAAATAGTGATATCGCCTACTCTGTTGTTTGAATACGAGGACATCCTCAAGAGGAATCAGAAAGTTTTAAGCTTATCGAATCATGAAATCGAAGAGATACTTGATTACCTCTGCATGAAAAGCGAGCACCAAAAGATATACTTTCTGTGGCGTCCTCATCTGCCTGATCCTAAAGATGATCATTTGCTGGAATTAGCTATTGCGTCAGGGACAAAGCTTATTGTGACTCACAATACGAAGGACTTTGAAGGGACAAAAGAGTTTGGTATAAGACCCATAACTCCAAAAAAACTAATGGAGGATATATTATGAGCGCTTTGAGTTTACGATTGCCGGAATCAGTCCATCGGCATATTAAAGAAATTGCAAAAAAAGAAGGAGTATCTATCAACCAGTTTATTTCATCTGCTGTATCGGAGAAAATTTCTGCCTTGATGACTGAAGATTATTTAAAGGAAAGAGCAAAAAGAGCGAAGAAAGAGGATTTCAGAAAAATATTGGCTAATGTTCCAAGTCGTAAGCCAATACATGGCGATGAAATATAGACTTTGGCTTGACAAAAATCATCCGTCAGAGCATAAACTTGGTGCGGTTTTAGTTCTGTATATTAGGATAATATAGGGACACACCACATATTTTTTGGAGTAAATCAACTTGTGAAAGATTTTAAAGGAAGAAGATATAATTATTTCAAACCTAAATACAGATTATAAGGAATGAGACATTGAGTAAGGTTTATCCGATATGTCAAGAAATATGGTATGTGTCCCTAATAATACTATTGCATCGTACTAAACAAATCACTTTACCCATCATTTTTTTAATAGTTTTTGCTGTTGTCAATCCAGCGGCTGGGCAAATGAAGCGTACAATTGAAGACGAACAGATTGTCAAGGAGTCTGAGCTGGTCGCAGCCGGCGAGCACATTGAGATTTATCAACACATAATGAAAGTCGATCCGACTTTCCTCAAAATTGCCGAAGATGCCTATCAGCAAGTAGAGAGAATATTGGGTGTAAAGCTGGATACAGCCACTCTGGGCCCGAAGGTTCGAATCTACATTTCTGACTTGCTATCTGTTTGCCATGTATGGAAAGGATATAACCATCCGCAAGATCCAAGGGGGATTATCTTTCTACACCGGAGGGCATATCTCGGTGCGATGAAAGGCCTCAATGCCACTTACATTCACGAGCTGGTCCATTTGTTTATGTGGCGTTATCATAGCCATACGCTACGAGAGGGACTCGCAGAATATTATTGCTTTAAAAATTCTTCCAACTGGTCTTGGTGCAAGCCCTGCAGGCTTAGATTGGTCAGTAGCCATCCCAGCCGAGGTGATTGAGCATCTAGGAACGACGAAGCGGCCACCCTATTGGATTTCAACTGACCCGGCAAAGCGTCGGGTGTATTACCTTGCGAGTTACCGCCTGGTGAATTACTTAGTTGAGGCTAAAGGCTTGGAAACCTTTATGAAGCTTTACAAATCGGAAAGTCCCGAAACAAGAAAACAAGAAAACAAGAAAACAGGGACACATCCCATATTTCTTGGCAAAATGAAAGGTATCTTTTAGAATTTTTTTATGCCGAGGATAGTAAGAGCAGTAGCACCAGGATTTCCCCATCATAATGTCCAGAGAGGTAACAACAAAGAGAAAGTCTTCTCTCATGAGGAAGACAAAGAAAAATGCTTATTAAAGTAGAATATTAGGGATGTGTCCCAATACTTTTCGGTATGATAATTGCTCAGACCTAAATTTTTCAATACAAATAACTGATTGAATTTATTAAGAAAATTAGGGCTAGATTTTTCTTAATGCTCTGTGTCATAATTGAACCAATGTCTAATGGTTCAATAAACAAGAGAGGTCGTAAAAAGAAAGACCCTATTCGTGTAAAAGACCTGCAAGGTCTCAAGTATATAGATAAGTTTCTTCTTCTGTTTCAAGGTCTCAAGTATATAGATAAGTTTCTTCTTCTGTTTGAACGTTTTCATAATGTTAATGCCCATCATAACAGAGAACTGTATTTTGAGCAATATATTACACTCATCCTTCTATACTTTTTCAACCCTGTATTAACCAGTCTTAGGAGCATTCAACAGGCATCTCATCTTGATAAGGTTAAGAAGGCAGTTGGTGTTAAAGGAGTAGGGCTGTCAACCCTTTCCGAGGCGGGCAATGTCTTTGATGCCAATTTTATTGCACCTTTAATCAGCGAATTGGCCGGGAAAGCTATACCATTAGAGAAAGACCCTAAACTTAAAATTCTTCAACAGAGGCTTGTGGCAGTTGATGGCACTCTGCTTAATGCACTGCCCAAGATGCTCTGGGCGTTATGGATTGATAATGAACATAGGGCAGCCAAGCTTCATCTTGAATTTGATATCCTAAAAACTGCCCCTGTGAATGCCATAATAACAGATGGTAATGCCAACGAGAAGACTGTATTGAGGAACTTACTATCAAGAGATAAGCTCTATGTATTAGATGCTGGTTACAGCGAATATAAGCTCTTTCAGGAGATTATAGATGCCGGCAGTTCTTTTGTGGGGCGGTTGAGAGACAATGCTGTATGGGAAGCCATTGAAGACAGACCACTAAGCGATAAGGATAAAAAGGCAGGGGTGCAAAAAGACATGGTAGTTCGTTTAGGCTGCAAGGGGAAACAGGATGACCTTACAACGAATGTGCGAGTGATTGAGGTATTCCACAAAGGTGACAGCTCAAGGCCGAGAAAATCGAGGGTCTCAAGTAAGAAGGCATTCAGGACTACTGAGACTGACTATATTTTTTATATCGTAACCAGTCTCATGGATACCCCTGCAGAAATTATTACCCTTATTTATCGTTATAGGTGGTCTACGACTCGTAGAGCAGATAGAACTCTTCTTTAGATGGTTTAAATGTGTATTGGGCTGTAAACACCTGCTGTCTCTATCTGAAAATGGAGTATCTATACAGGTATACTGTGCCCTCATTGCCAGCATGTTAATAACTTTATGGACAGGATGTAAGCCAAATAAACGCACCTTTGAGATGTTATGTCTTTACTTTATGGGCTGGGCTAATGACGAAGAATTAGCACAGCATATTAAAAAACTCAGAGAGGCTGAAGAAAAAAAGAAAGCATTTTAAGTGTTGACAGGGGCTTTTTGACCTTTGTAACGCTAATGGATTGGTGTTTTTTCTATGCTTTTTTCAACCACAATTCTATCTAAAAAACTCTTACATTTCAGACCCGCTGATTCGCAGGGGCGAAAAAGACAAACCTTGTTTTATTCTATAATTAACATGCCTTTATTAGGAGAGCAATTATCATGCCGAACAGTATTGGCGCTGTCCCTATTCAGTAATCAGGCAAAAGGAGGAAAATAAAAATGTTAAAAAACAGAACAATGAAGAAAAGGGCACTTTTATTCGCAAAAGAGAGATTTTGGATTGGCAGAACCTTTTTGCTATTTGCAACAATTATTTTTCTATTCCTGAACAGTACATGTGGACAATCCAAAGACACCGTCATGAATGTAGGGGGGTTGTTTTGTATGGGTCCTGACGATGCCGCTGATAAGCATGGTAACTGGGGGCCCCGCACAAGCTTGATCTTACTTTGGTGCCGGTGACGGATTCGGTGAAGGTGACGAATAACGATAAATATATCGCCTTCGGGATAATTGCAGACACGCATGTGGATGCGCTAACTTGTGCGGATTCACCGTTACTGTGTCCTAATTTTGATTACTACAACGATAGTGATTGGATGAAAAACAACCGTAACGTTATAAATGACCTCAACCTAGACTGTAAAAAAACCGGTCGCCCTTTCGTCGACGCTGTCGTCAAACAAGACTGTCTCGGTATAGTGCATTTAGGAGACATGGTGAACGATCGGTCCACCCAGCAACTGGTAGCGTTCAGGCAGCTTTATGAGTACGACTATAGCCATAAAGATGTTTACACGTGGGGATGTGATTGTGGTACCAGGTGTAATGATGCATATAGCCAGGGGTTCAGAATCCATTTCCCGGTCATTCCTGTGCTGGGCAATCACGATGTCACTCACAGCTACCGAGATCAAAACACTGAAACCGGGGGTATATTATACAGCGTGTCGCTGATGCAAAAGGTCTGTTAGACCAGTACCCTAATGTCATTGATCCGGCAAATAATAGCAGAAATCAAACAAATTCCATCTGGCGCTGGGGACAGTATGTTTTTGTGACGCTCGGCTTGTGGGCAGGCTCTTATAACTGGGAAGACCCCAACCACATAGACGAGAATAAGCTCACTTGGCTGAAAAATAGCCTGGCTAACTATGTAGGTGATAGCAATCTCGGCGTGCTGATCTTTCAGCACTATGGATGGGACGGTTTCAGTACAATGTGGTGGAGCGACGACCAGAGGGATAAGATGCTCAACATCCTCTGCCGCAGGGAAAACAAGAACGATGTTTGCAATCCATATAATGTCCTTGGGATTTTCACCGGACATAACCACCACCCCCAGCGATGGATTAAAGTATATGCAGGTACGGATGCAAACGGAAAAGCTGTCGAATTCGAGAACTTCTCTATGTTGACGACCGCCGCCACTACACATGATGCTCTTGCATATGGATTTTCAGTAGTACGGCTTACAGGTGACAAGATGTACATCCACACAAAGGATAAGTTTGGAGATGCATTTTGGCCGGTGACTGTACGGGACATCAAGGTCGGGAAATAGCCGGTGTAGATTCACTCAATGCCAAAGATAATAACGGGAAACATGGGGGTCAAACGGGAAAGGAAACATGGGGGTCAAGTCTTGACGATGGAGAAGGGGTCGCAGCAATGGGGTCGCGTCTTGAATCTTGCATGACCGTCGAATTTCGTCGCCTGTGGCATGAATCATCAACTGCCGCTCTGCGGCAAGGTGATCTGTGGGTAAGGCGCCCTCTGGGGTCGCTTCTTTACCTTTGTTAAAAGTCCCATATTTCTTAATACCTAAATTGAGCGATTCTAATACTTTGTCATTCCCCGACTTGGAGACTGTGTCGCAATTATAGCAGAAGAAAGGGATGAAAGAAGGTCATTTATATGCTAGAATTCTGTAGGTATAGAAAGGAGACAATTATGGCATATAAATGTGGCAGTCGTGAGCAGATCACCTTATTTCCCCAAAGCATAGATGAATATATTGGTGAGGAACATCCAGTCAGAGCATATGACACATTCATAGA
>VGWZ01000094.1 GCA_016873595.1 Nitrospira sp. | reverse complement strand
TTATTATAACATCATTAATGAAAATGGTATTCAAAATGGTTTTATGATTATCTCGTGATTGCCGATTGAATTTTTAATTTAATACAGTTATTATTGTGTGAAAGAAAATAGAGGGGGAATGAATGGTTACAGGAAAACCTTTACTAACAAATGAAAAAATACAGGCAAAAGTCAAGGAACTTGCAGACAGAATATCAGATGATTATGCAGGAAAAGAAATTTTAGCCATAGGAGTTCTCAAGGGGGCTTTCATGTTTTTTTCAGAACTTGTCAAAGCTATTAACATTCCCCTTTGTATTGACTTTATTATCGCCTCAAGCTATGTGAAAACTGATACTACCGGAGAGGTGAAGATTTACTACGATGTGAAAGAAGATATATCAGACAAAGATGTGCTTTTAATAGATGATATAATAGACACCGGTATCACTCTCAATAAAATAAGAGAAAGGATTCTTGCACGTTGCCCCAGAAGTCTTAAGATATGTGTGTTTCTGGATAAGAAAGAGAGAAGAATTGTAGATGTCCCCATAGATTATGTTGGGTTTGAGATACCAAATGAATATGTAATTGGCTATGGCCTTGATTATGACAATAAATTTAGAAACCTGCCCTATATATCAATTTTCAAGAAAAAGACATAAAACGTAACAGATGTTTGAATTAATGGTAGAAACATGTTTTTCCGCAGCACACCAGCTTCGGGGCTATAAAGGAGCATGTGAAAAACTCCATGGCCACAACTGGAGGGTTCAGGTGCATGTGATTGCAGAGAGGCTTAATGAAATAGATATCGCAATAGATTTTCATGAGCTTAAGAGACTTACAGATGAGGTTATTGCACCACTTGACCACAGTTTTTTAAATGAGATATTTCCCTTTACCGAAAAAAACCCATCTTCGGAAAATGTTGCAAAGTGGATTTATGACTCTCTTAAAAAAAGATTGAATAATGACATCATCCATCTTTCTGCAGTAACTGTATGGGAGTCTGAAACTGCCTCAGCTACTTATTATGAGTAATGAAAAGGAATTTGCAGAAGAAGTTTTGAATCTTGCCATTAAAAAAGGTGCTGATGAGGCAGAGGTCTATATAAAGTCTTCAAAAAAACTGTCAATTGAGGTAAAAGATCAGAAGATAGATGTGCTTGAATCTTCTTTTAGTTTTGGATATTCACTTCGTGTAATCAAAGAGAGATCACTCGGTTTTTCATTTTCAACAGACAGAAGCAACATTCATTCTGTTGTGGATAATGCAGTTGAGGCTGCGAGATGGGCTGATAAGGATGAATACCTTGAATTGCCCGCAGCGTGTCACTCAAAGAGTGTTGACATATTCGATCCCGAGATAAGTGCGATAGAAGAAGATGAGGCTACAAAAAAAGTATGTATGTTAGAGAATGCATCATATGAAGTGGATAAACGAATTAAGAAAATAAGAAAAGCTCTGGGGATATTTTCACGTGCTGATGTAGTAATAATAAATTCTAAGGGGATAAATACTCAGTATTCTTCAACAACCTGTATAGCACAGATTATGGCTGTAGCAGAGAATGGAACAGAAAGCCAGATGGGATGGGATTTTGAAGGAAGCAGGTTTCTTAATCAGGTCTCTTTCGAAGAAGTAGGTCGAAACGCTGCAAGACTTGCGGTCCAGCTCCTTGGATCAAGAAGAATCCATACGGTAAAGACTCCTATAATCCTTGACAAGGCAGTAGCAGCAGATTTTATGGAAGTATTTTCATCGTCACTCTCATCAGAACATGTACAGAAAGGTAAATCTCTTCTGTCAGGTAAAATCGGCAAAAAGGTGATTAGCCCAAAAATCAATATTATAGATAATGGGCTTCTTTCTGGAAAACTCGGAAGTAAACCCGTTGATGATGAGGGCGTAGCATCAGAGGAAAAGATTCTGATAAAAGAGGGCATTCTTCAGGGTTATCTTTATAATACGTACACTGCTAAAAAAGATGGGGTTTCGTCAACAGGTAATGCAATAAGGAATAGATTTTCTGGACTTCCGTCTGTTGGAATATCAAATCTGTATATAGAAGCTGTTTCAAAGTCCAATGTGTTGACATTCAATGAATTGTTCAAATCTGCAGATAAAGGCCTTTATATAACAGGGGCCATGGGAATACATACAGTGAACCCTGTTTCCGGAGAGTTTTCAATTGGTGTTTCAGGACTGTGGATTGAAAATGGTAAAATTGTATTTCCTGTGAAAGAAGCAGTAATCTCAGGGAATTTATTATCTTTGTTTGAAAAAATAGAGGCAGTGGGTGATGATTTCAGGTTTTATGGGAATATCGGCGTTCCAAGTCTCCTCTTTGGACCAATAGAAATAAGTGCTTAGAACCTATTAAAATCAATACATTTTCTGTTACAATTAACTTCTAATAACAACGAACTACTTAATTTTAATTTAATCAGATGGAGGAGAGAGAATGGACTACTTTTTAACTGAAGACCAGTTGATGATAAAGGAATTAATGAGGCAGATTGCAGAGGAAAAGGTCATTCCTGCAAGACATGAACTTGATGAGAAAGAAGAATTCCCATGGGAAATAATGAAAGTACTCGCCCAGTCAGACCTATTCGGTCTCTTTATCCCTGAAGAATATGGAGGTCTTGGAAAGGGATGCCTCGATTTATGCATTGCAGTTGAAGAACTCTCAAGGGCATGCTTAGGTGTATCAACATCTTATGCAGCAAACGCTCTTGGTACCTATCCAATTCTTCTCTATGGTTCTGATGAGCAGAAGAAGAAATACCTCCCTGATATTGCAGCAGGGAAGAGACTTGTTGCCTTTGCTCTTACAGAGGCAAACGCGGGGAGTGACGCTGGAGGGATACAGACAACAGCACGACTTGAAGGAAATGAATATGTAGTAAATGGTACAAAGCAGTGGATTACCAATGGAGGCGAGGCTGAAATTTATACAATTATTGCTATCACAGACAGGGAAAAAGGAGCAAGAGGTGCCTCTGCATTTATAGTTGAAAAAGGAACTCCACATTTTAGTTTCGGAAAAAAAGAGAAGAAGATGGGAATAAGAGCATCGGCTACAAGTGAGCTCATATTCGACAATTGCAGAATTCCCAAAGATAACATCATTGGCAGGGAAGGGATGGGGTTTATTGTTGCAATGAAGACACTCGATAATTCAAGGACAGGGGTTGGTGCACAGGGTGTTGGAGTTGCTCAGGGTGCCTTTGAAGAGGCGGTAAAGTTTGCAAGGCAACGTGTTCAGTTTGGCCATCCTATAATTAGTTTCCAGGCAGTCCAACATATGCTTGCTGATATGGCTATTGATATAGAAGCAGCAAGGGCTCTTGTATATTCAGTCGCAAGGTATATTGATAGCGGTGCCAAGGAGATATCAAAAGAATCTGCTATAGCGAAAGTCTTTGCAACAGATCTGGCAATGCGTGTTACCACAAATGCAGTCCAGGTCATGGGTGGATCAGGATATATGAGGGAATACCCTGTTGAGAAGATGATGCGAGATGCGAAGATTCTCCAGATATATGAAGGAACGAATCAGATACAGAGGAATGTCATAGGTCAGGCTTTGATAAAGGAAGCTGCAAAAGGGAAATGAGATGAAAAGCATCTCAAATTCCATCTCCTTATCGATAGTTTATGGTCTGCCAGGGTCTGCATAACTAAATTGCATGCTTCAGCAATACGATTTAAAAAATAAAGAAAGGGAATTGATAATAGAAACGCTGAAAGACCGAATCGTAGAAAGACCCTACTCAAACATATATAGTCAGGAACTAAAAGAAAATAATGCCTCCACCTGCAACTAAACAATTTTAATTTCTTGAAATTATTGATGATTACTGGTACAAATATGTATGTCGATTAGGAAATCATAGAAGAAAATTTTAAGGAGGTGATTTATCTATGAAAACCACTGCCAGAAGATTTATAGGCAAGGTGCTGCCTGATGGCCATCTCTCGTTGCCCGAAGATGCTGCCAAAAAGGTTGGAAATGTTTTCGATGTGGTATTAATGCCCATGGAAGAGCCTGATATTTATAGCTATGCTGAGACCCTTGCGAGGGATAAAGGATTTGCAGTCCTGACTGAGCAAGATATTGAGAGGATAATCCATGAATCACGGGGCATTCTTTGAAAAGGGTGGTTCTGGATACAGTGGAAAACGATGATACAGAAGAAGCAACATTCAAACATACCTCTTCCACTTAACTCAAAATATGAAGATATAGAGTTAAAGATGGGTTTTAAATACAGGATTGTGGGGAAGGTCTACGACTCGTAGAGTTGAGGAGAAGGAGAAGAGGCATTGAATAATATGGGATGTGTCCCTTGCCCTCTCAACTGGAAAAAGCTGCCCGTCCTTTTTTTATCTTTCTACTGACTTCTCAATAATCCCCGCCACATCAGCAGGATCTTTCGATACAGCCCATTGCCATTTACCAAACCCGCCGTGAGCATTAACTGCCCTTACCCATTCATCTAAAAAATTGCGCTTTGTTTTGTCTTTCGGAGCGTCCTGCCCTTTTATTTCAAGAACAAGATAATCACCTGTTTTTAAGCGGATTATAAAATCGGGACGGTATTTGTGAACTATACCTTCAAAGACATAAAGAACTTCAAAGCCAAGGTGATCGTTCTTGACCCATGCTAAGATATTTGAATTCCGGTCAAGTTCAAATGATTCGCTCGCTTCCCATGTGCTATCAAAGACACAGAAATTGATATGAGATCTTTTTGTATGTGCGCAGGGTTTACCTGTATACCATGTACGCATGTCTCCAGTTGAGCGGATAGGATTATCACTGTCAAATATAGGCTCAAGCGACTCTGTATTTTCGCACCTGATTTCTTCCCAGATATGTTGAACTGTTTTAGACATATTCAAAAGAATCAAAATCCTGCGTCTAATATCATCTTGATAAAAAAGAGGTGGATTGATCCTGATTTTATCAGATACGATAAATTGCTCTACAATCCTGATGAGCTGTGCAAGAAGAAATTCTTTGTTACCACTCCAGGTCGGCTTCATTTGGTCATATATATCCCTTGCGGTCTCAAAGATTATTTTTTGTAATCTGAATTTCTTACCTAAGTCTTCAAGCAAGAACCTTTGAATCTATGTGCAGTATTTGTTCAGGAATGCACAGTTCATCAATTCGAATCTTTTTATGTTCAAATGCATAATGCACTCTCGCAGCGGTCTCTGTCCTATTAGCAACGGTTATCATTACAGGCGGTGTAGGGAATTTAGAATCCTTCCATTTTTTTGCAGTTTCAAGCCAATCCTTGCTAAGCAGGTAATAACCATTTATAACAAGGTCTGGGAGTGTTTCATGTTCCTCTGCCTTTCTGCTTAAGTCATCTCTGACATCAGGGTCATTGTAAATATGATAAAGGCGTGATTTGTAATCCTTTGTTAACTTCCCATCGTCTCTGACAACAACACGAGGTGTTTTTACCAGACCTGATTCTATTGCATCATTGAGACCAAAATCGCTTATAATCCAATCAAACAAAGCCTCTTCAGAACTCTTTTTTCCTGAAGGCGCAAAGGGAGTGGCTGAAAAATCATAACAGTTTAATATCCCTCTTGTTTTATGAATTCTATCCAGCCCGCCGATCCACTTTGTTGCCTCTTCGATGTCTTCTTTACTGACTCCTTTTATTTTTGATTCAGCAGGTATGCGCCATGCGTGATGGGCTTCGTCGTTTATTACAACAATGTTTTGCGCGCTTGACATTTCTCCCAATACTTTACGGACATATGCCTCATTGCTTTTTACACCTCTTTTATCAACTGTTTTTTTCTTTGCCAGTTTCTCTTCTGTTTCCCAGTTCAGCGCATGCCAGTTTCTGATAAGCACCTTCCCCTGACGAAGTTTGTCCAGAAGAGCCACAGGGACAACATTGAATTCCTCATAATAATTGTTTTTGCCTGAAGGCAGTAAAACCTGAAGGCGACTTTTAACTGTTAATCCAGGAGCTACAACAAAGATATTTTTTGAAAATCTCGTATCCTGCGGATAGGTTATTTTGTTTAATACCTGCCATGCTATGAGCATTGCCATAACAATGGTCTTGCCAGACCCTGTTGCCATCTTTGAACAAAGCCTTCTGAACTCTCCGCCGTCAGACGGAATCTCTATGCCCACTTTCTCTGAATCAGGTGCTTCATTAAGCCATATAAGGGTTTCGATTGCCTCCAACTGACAGAAAAAGAAGCGCCGAAATTCCCTTTCTTCAGAATTATGCCAGTGTTCAAGCAGCCGTTTTGTAATTCCGGTAACTCCAGCATATCCTGCTTCACGCCATGCTTTGACGCGGGGGCGGATTTTATTTACGATGGGGATTTCAATAAATATGCCGGGGTCATCAAATGCTCTGGAGCTTTCAGATGCGATAACATAACCGGCAGGACGCCTGCCTTCTTTTAAAGAGAATGTGCGGGTCTCCCTGTCATAACTCCAATAGTGTTTTGGTTCTTCATAAGGCGAATTGATAGTAAGCTGGTCAATAGTTGTTTTCACAGGCGCGCTAATCAGAAAGAATTCTCTCAAGAGAATCTATGAGAGCAGGTAGATTATTCTTGACCGTTTCCCATACAACAGTGAAGTCAACATCATCATACTCGTGAATCATGACGTTACGCATGGCAATCATTTCGCCCCAGGGAAGTTCAGGATGAGAAGCTCTTGTCTCGTCTGATATCCTGCGGGATGCTTCTCCAATAATCCCAAAACGCCGGACCACGGCATCCTGACATTGGCTATCTCTTAAAAAATCTTCTTTGGACTTATCATCAACGTAAGAAATAGCGAGTTTTGCAGCCTCTAATATATCGAGAAAAAATTCGCGATCACGCTGCATATACTGTCTCTGCTGAATCCAAAATCGCTTTTCTCCGTATATAATTTCTGCTGGTTTCAATGCCTCTGCGACTTACCAAGTCCACATCGCGACCGAAAATTTCTTTCAGATCTTCCTCCATATGGACCAGGTCAAAAAGAGTATGTCGTGCGCGTTCATCGAACATCACGAGCACATCAATGTCGCTGTCATGCCTGAAATCAGCACGAAGCACAGAACCGAAGAAGGAGAATTCGCGTATCTTCCACTTTTGGCAGAATTCTGCTATTTTTTCTTTTGGTATTTCAAGATATACCTTACCCATTATTCCACTTCCAATATCTTTAAACTCTCAATCCCTCTGTCATCTACAATTTTAACAGCAATGCGCCTATTATCGCCAATCTCAAAAGGAATTGAAACTGTTCCACGGTATGCCTCAATCAATTCTTCATCAATTACTGCTTTAAGATTCTTTGCAAGTCTTGACCATCCATCCTTTTCTCCTGCCATTGGGAAGAACACCTGTCTCGGGAAAAGGCTTCTTCCGTCATAATCGGTATCGAGCATCCACATAGCAATTCTGTCAGTG
>VGWZ01000093.1 GCA_016873595.1 Nitrospira sp. | reverse complement strand
TCTCTGTTACCATTGGATTTGAAGAGTCACTTGCTCACCTGATTTATGCAGGGTCTGACTTTTTCCTGATGCCCTCAAAGTATGAACCATGTGGACTCGGCCAGCTTATCGCAATGAGATATGGCAGTATTCCTATTGCGAGAAAAACAGGTGGACTTGCAGATGCGATACAGGACTATGATTCTCTAAGGTCAAAAGGAACTGGATTCCTTTTTTCTGATTATACACCCTCTGCAATGCTTGATGCGATAAAGAGGGCACTCTGTGTGTATACTGACAGGGATAAAATGCAGAAGATGATGATAACTGCTATGAAGACAGATTTTTCCTGGACGGGATCAGCAAAGCGATACATAGAACTTTATCGTTATGCTATAACAAAGAGAAAAGGTGTAGCTTAAAAGAGAGGCAAACAGTGGAAGAGAAAAGAAGGACGGAAGTGCTTTTAAATAGTATCAAAGCCGGAGTTATCACCCTCAGAAATGATTTCAGGATACTCTCAATAAATAAATGTTTTGAAGAATGGATGAACATGAAAGCCTTTGAGATAGTGGGAAAAGATTCTGTGGAGGTTTTTCATAAAGACGGAGAGATATGTCCGCATTGTGTTGCAAAAATAACATTCGAAACAGGTGAGATAAATTCTATTGTACAAACCAGAAAATCTGACAACCACTTAGAACTGACCTCATATCCGGTCAAAGATGAGAATGGAAACGTTATTGAAAGTATTGTTTTTGTGAGGGATGTAACTGAGCATGTTCGTTGCCAGGAAGAAGTGATCAAACTGTACAAAGAGGTGAGTCAGACAAAGGAATATCTCGAAGGAATAATAGAGAACTCAGAAGATGCAATTATTTCATCTGACCTGAATGGAGTAATTACCTCATGGAATAAGGGAGCGGATAAGATGTACGGGTTCACACGTGAGGAAGCTATAGGAAGGTTTTTGCCTTTTGTACCAAGCCCGCTTATTGAAGATGAAAAGGAGAGCATCGAGAGAATAAAGAATGGAGAGATACTTAAAGACATTGATACTATCAGACAAAAAAGCGACGGTACAATTATAGATGTCAGCCTTACACGCTCTCCGATAAGAGATGCTGCAGGTAGGGTCGTGGGAATAAGTTGTATATCAAGGGATATTTCTGAGAAGAAACGTGTGGAGCTCGAATTAATAAGAAGAAACCAGGAGTTATCAAGGCTCTTCTTTATCAGTTCAGCAATGAGGGGAACACTCGAACTCGACAGATTGTTGAGGATGGTTCTCACAGCAGTTACTATGAGTGACGGGCTCGGGTTTAACCGTGCTATCCTTTTTCTTGTTGACGAAAACAGGAATGTATTAAGGGGGGCTATGGGAGTAGGACCCGCAAGTCCTGATGAGGCCGGACAGATATGGGAAAGGCTTTCTATGGAGAAGAAAACGTTATTTGACATAATGCGTGATATCGAAGAAGGTCCATTGAGAAAGGATTCCTTTTTTGACAGACTTAGCCGTGGTATGGAGATACAACTATCAGAGAAAACGATCCTTACAATGGCAGTTAAAGAGGAGAGGCCTTTTAATATCCAGAACGTAAAAGAAGAACCATTCTCAGACGTGATCCTAACGCAACAGTTAGGCACACATGCTTATGCTGTTTCGCCTCTGATATCGAGGGATAAGATAATAGGGGTCCTTTGGGTTGACAACCATTTTAACAGGAGACCTATCCTCGATGAAGATATGAAGTTTTTAAGCGGTTTTTCAAACCATATTGCAACAGCTATAGAGAGCGCAAAGCTCTTCGAACAGGTCGCACTTGCAGAGCAGGAGATTGAAAATATATTTGAGTCAATGTCAGATATGGTTTATTTCAACAGTAAAGATTATGTAATCAAAAAGATAAACAGGGCTGTAAGTGAAAAACTCGGAAAGCCGGCAGAGAAGATTGTGGGTAAAAAGTGCTATGAAGTACTTCACGGCACGAATGAACCAAGGCCTGAATGTCCTCATTATAAAACCATGATGACAGAAAGAGCCTATGTTGAGGAGTTTGAAGAACCGTTTTTAGGGTGTACCTTTATTAACTCAAGCTCTCCCATATTTAATAGTTCAGGAGAGTTTATAGGTACGGTTCATGTAGCCAGGGATATCACGGAAATTAAAAAACTGCAGGAGAAGCTTGTTCTTTCCGAGAGAATGGCAGCTCTTGGAGAGGTTGCAGCAAAAGTAGCACATGATATCAGAAATCCGCTTGTTTCTGTTGGCGGGTTTGCGAGAAGGCTTGAGAAGAAATTAGACGGTAATCTTAAGGAATATGCGTCGATAATCGTAAATGAGACTGCAAGACTCGAAAGTATTCTCAATGAGATTCTTAGTTTTGTGAGAGGGGCAAAGCTTGAAAAAGAAATGGTTAATATGAATGAACTTGTGGATGAGGGTATTTCATTAATGAAGTCTGAGTTCGATGAGAGGCATATAGTTCTTGTCAAGGAATTTGCCATGTCCCACGAGATATATGCAGATCCTAACAGTATCAAAGAGGCCTTGCTCAATGTCCTGACAAATGCAGTCCAGGCTATTGGGAGTAACGGTACACTATTTGTGAATACATATATGAGTGATGACTCTGCTGTGATAGAGGTGAAAGATACAGGTAAAGGCATTTCAGATGAAGTACTCCCGTTTATATTTGACCCGTTTTTTACCACAAAGGTGTCAGGTACCGGCCTTGGACTTACTATTACACACAAAATTATAGAAAAACATAATGGAAGAATCGAAGTCGAAAGTAAGGTGAACAGGGGGAGCACATTTAAGGTGTTCTTACCGTTAAAAAGGTAAGAAGTGAAGAGGGAGGTGTTATATGAAGATACTTGTTGTTGATGACGATGAACATATTTTAAGACTTTATAAAGATGAGCTCAGTGAGGAGGGTTATGAAGTTGTATTGGCAGTTAATGGACAAGAAGCCCTTGAGCTCTTTCATAAAGAAGACCCTGACCTTGTTACTCTTGACATACGCTTGCCTGATATAGACGGTATCCAATTACTGAGACAGATGAAAGAGAAGAAACCCCGGCTCCCCATTATTATGTCGACAGCTTATGATTACAGGGATGATTTTTCAATATGGGCCTCAGAGGCGTATATTGTAAAGTCGTCAGACCTTAATGAATTAAAAGCAACAATTAAAAGGCTTCTTGGGAGGGAATAATGTCTCAGGATATTTATCTTGAAAGTACACCGTTGCATGAGGCGCTCACAAGGTGGTTGAGCAAGCTTAATACCGAAGGAATTGGGAAACCGCTTCAGGGTGAAACAGTAAAGGTAATTGATTCCCTTGGAAGGGTTACCGCAGAGGCGGTTATTGCAAAGACCTCATCTCCTTTTTATCATTCGTCGTCGATGGATGGTTATGCAGTCAGGTTTACCGATACTTTTGGGGCTTCAGAGACAAATCCTCTCAGACTGAAGATAGGCGAACAGGCAGTATATGTTGATACCGGTGACCCCATGCCTGATGGTTTTAATGCAGTGATAATGATTGAAGATGTGAATATAGTCAGTAGTAGGCAGTCAGCAGTAGGCAGTCAGCAGTCAGAAAGTATTAAAAACACAATACATGAATATATCGAAATCATTGCGCCTGTAACACCGTGGCAGCATGTGAGGGTAATCGGTGAAGACATTGTCGCGACTGAATTAATTCTCCCTGAGAATCACATGATAAGGCCTGTAGATATGGGTGCGATGCTCGCAGGTGGACATGTAGAGGTAATGGTAAGGAAAAGGCCAAAGGTTGTTGTTATCCCAACTGGTACAGAACTTGTGGAGGCAGGAGGAGAATTAAAAAAGGGTGATATCATTGAATATAACTCAAGAATCCTCAGTGGTCTTATCTCCGAATGGGGAGGTGAGCCTGTGAGGTTCACGATTGTACCTGACAAGATTGAGGAGCTGAAAAAGGCAATACTGGATGCCCTTACCATAGGAGATTTGGTTGTAATAAATGCGGGTGCATCTGCTGGTTCAGAGGACTTTACTGTACGTGTAATTAATGAGCTTGGAGAGGTACTCCTCCATGGGGTGAATATTAAGCCGGGCAAGCCTGTTATCCTTGGTTGGGTAAGAGGCAAGCCAGTACTTGGAATTCCAGGCTATCCTGTCTCTGCATACATCACATTTCAGTTATTTGCAAAGCCGCTTATCTACCGATGGCAGGGCCTTGAAATCGAGGAACCTGAAATACTCAAGGCAAAAATTTCACGGCAGGTTGCATCAACACTCGGACAGGAGGAGTTCCTGAGGGTTAAGGTGGGAAAAGTCGGGGATAATTTTATCGCAACTCCTGTGAGTCGTGGAGCAGGCGTACTTATGTCTCTTGTTCGTGCTGATGGATTTGTTCGAATACCAGCTATGTCAGAAGGTATTGGCGCAGGTACAGAGGTGAATATAGAGCTCATGAGATCTAAGAGTGATATTGAACATACGATAGTCTGTATTGGAAGCCATGATAATGCACTCGATCTGCTTGCGAATATCTTGAAAAAGAGATGCCCAAAATTTTCTTTTTCATCAGCTCATGTGGGCTCAATGGGTGGTCTGATGGCATTAAAGAGAGGAGAAGCACATCTGTCAGGTACTCATTTGCTCGATGAGGAGACAGGTGAATACAATGTGCCAGTTATAAAGAAACTTCTCTCTGATAAAAAGATTATTCTTATCAATCTTGTCTATCGGGAACAAGGTCTTCTCGTGCTGAAAGGCAACCCCAAAAACATAAGAGGATTTGAGGATTTAATAAGGAGCGATGTGGTGTTTGTGAACAGGCAGTCAGGTGCGGGAACGAGACTTCTCACCGACAAGTGTTTGAGAGAACTCGGTATAAAACCAGAAAATGTGAAAGGGTATGAGAGGGAAGAATACACTCATATGGGTGTTGCATCTGCGGTGCTTACAGGGGTTGCAGACACAGGCCTTGCAATCCTCGCATCAGCAAAGGCACTCAATCTCGATTTCATTCCTGTTGCAAATGAGAGATATGATCTTGCGATACCACGTGAGTTCTTTGAGACAGAGATGCTCCAGCATCTCATAAACATTATAAAGAAAGATGCCGAATTCAGGGGAATGGTAGTCGGGCTTGGAGGGTATGATATATCGGACATGGGCAAAGTGATGTATGAGGCTGGGTGAATTTTACCCCGTTAGAAAGCACAGTCCTTTCTAACGGGGTTTACTTATTTCCGCATACAGGGCAGTTAGGATCTTTTACAGCCTTAAAAATTCTGAATTCAGTCTTGCCTCCATCCCATACGAGGAGTTTTCCTTTGATGTTTTTGCCAATACCGGTCAGGTATTTAATGGTTTCAAGGGCCTGAAGTGAGCCTATAACACCAGGGGTTGCACCGAGAACAGGGAAGACTTCACCTGGAGGTGGTTCATGGAAAATGCAGCGAAGGCAAGGCGTCTCAGGAGACTGTATGAAAGTGAGCCTCCCATCCATACCCCATATACTTCCGTGAACCATAGGGATATTCTTCCTTATTGCAGATTCGTTTAATAGATACCTTGCAGGAAAGTTGTCCATACAGTCAACAATAATGTCCGAGTTATCAACAAGCTCATCAATATTTTCAGCAACTATCCTCTCAGTAAGTGCGGTTACTTTTACGTTTGGGTTCAGTTCTGAGAGCGTGAGTTTCCCTGAAATTGCTTTATTCGTGCCTATCCTTGTATGGTTATGAAGTATCTGTCTGTTGAGGTTTGTCAGGTCAGGAGAATCGAAATCGCAGATCCGTATATGGCTTATTCCTGCAACAGCAAGATATAGTGCTACTGGCGAACCAAGACCTCCTGCTCCTGCGATGAATACAGTTGAGTTCTTAAGTTTTTCCTGTGTTGTTTCACCCCAGCCATCCATCATCATCTGTCTGTGGTATCGTTTACGTTCTTCTTCAGTAAGTTTCATTATTTTCTCCAATACAGTTAATCATTGTGCTTTCAGTGTTAATAATAAGTAATAAAATTTCATTTTTTCAAGAGAGAAGATTGTAGTATTTTTAGGGAGAATTCAATTATTGTAAGTTATATATATGACTAAAATCTATGTCATAGGAATTGGCTATAAACCTTTTGATGAAAAGACGAGGGAGATTGTGTGTAACTCAGAAATCATTCTTGCATCTCATAGGCTCTTTGATGTCTTCAAAAGATATGAAGAATTCGAGATAGTGAAAGATAAGGTTATGGTGATAGATACTGTTGATGAGACAATCAATTTTATAAAATTAAACCTCCAAACTCTAAACTCAGAACCCCGAACTATTATCACCCTTCTTGCCTCTGGAGACCCTATGTTTTTTGGTATTGGGAGAAGGATTATCAATGAATTTGGAAAAGAAATAGTGGAGATACTTCCTGACCTATCAAGCATTCAGATAGCATTCTCAAGAATAAAGGAGACATGGGATGATGCGTTGCTCATAAGCCTTCATGGCGGTCCTGATCCAACAAAAAGGAGAAAGCTCAACTATGAACTAAAAGATATTCCTTTATTACTCAAGAAGTATAAAAAAATAGCTATCCTTACTGATAAAGAGAATAACCCTTCGGAAATTGTAAAAGTTCTTCACTCTTCATTTTTCACTCATCACTTACAACTTACACTATATGTGTGTGAAAGGCTTGGATACCCTGATGAAAAGATCACAGAAAGGACATATACAGATATTGCAACTATGTCTTTTTCGGCCCCAAATGTTGTAATTATAATCCAAAAGAGTTGAAGTATTTTCTCTATGGGATAAGGAACCAGGGATAATCCGGATTATAATAGAGGTGCTTCTGCTTTATCTTCAGTCTATTATGATATCTTTAGCATCTTCTGGAATGAGTCTCTTTGCCCCAATAAATCTCTTGAGATAGTATGGTGAATTGAGGCTGTCTATAGTGACCTTTCTATTCTTTGACGAGGCATGGATAAACAGGTCATTTCCAAGATAAATCCCCACATGCGAAGGAAAAGATGCGTAGGTTCTGAAAAATACCAGGTCTCCGATTGAAAGATCATCTTTGTCAATGGTTTCTCCTATATGGAACTGCTCTCGTGCAGATCGCGGCAGGTCAATTCCGAGAAGGCCATATACTTTCTGAACATATGCTGAACAGTCAATCCCCATGATGCTGCTTCCACCAAATCTGTAAGGAATATTGAGTAGTTTTTTTGCGAACAGGATGATTCTCTCCTGTAGCCCCATTTCACCGAGTTCTTTAGATTCGGCTATATTTTTTATCTCTTCGTCTGTGCGAACATGTGAAAATGTTGCATTGAGTTCATCCAGTTCTCCCTCAGGTTCAAGAAAGATTTTCTGATCTGGTTTTAATGAATCTGTGTCAAGTCCATTGATATCTTTCAATTCGTCTGCATCGATGTTAAATTTTCTGGCAATCTTATAAATTGTATCACCTTTTCTTACTGTATAGGTTTTTGGTCCGATCTGTTTCACGATGAG
>VGWZ01000092.1 GCA_016873595.1 Nitrospira sp. | reverse complement strand
TTAGCATAAACATTCCATTGCATAATCAAAACAGATGGCATGATACAAGTCTGCCATCTGTTTCTTTTAATTCGGGTATGATGTTATCACAGGGTTCAAATTTCTTTGGGCACCTCGGATGGAATGGACATCCAGGAGGTATATCTATAGGACTTGGAACCTCGCCCATATCAGTTCTAAGCTTTAAATTTCTACTCCTCACATCTTTGTCACTTTGAACTATAATGGTTGGGGCTGACGAAAGGAGTATCTCTGTATAGGGGTGAAAAGGTTCCCTGAACAAGTCCTCTGTTTTTGCATGTTCCACAATTTTTCCGAGGTACATTACTCCGATGCTATCACTAAAGTAATGAACGACTTTAAGGGCGTGACTTATAAAGAAAAATGAGATTCTATATTCTCTTTTCAATTCCTGAAGGAGGTTCAATATCTGGGCCTGTATCGAGACATCGAGTGCTGAAAGCGGTTCGTCTGCAACGATTACTTTAGGTGATACTGCAAGTGAACGTGCAATACAAATCCTCTGTCTCTGCCCCCCGCTGAATTCATGGGGGTAACGATTCAAGATGTCAGAGCCAAGGCCGACTTTATTGAGCAGTTCAACTACTTTATCTTTTATTCTTATTTTTTCAACAATCCTGTGAATCTTCAGTGGCTCTGCAATGGTATCCAGAATACTTTTCCTGGGATTAAGAGATGAAAAGGGGTCTTGAAATATGATCTGTACTGATTTCCTGAAGGCTTTTAGGTTATCACCGCTCAACTCAAAAACATTCTTGCCCTGAAATAATACCTCGCCAGAAGTAGGTGGTAGTAACCTCACTATAAGCCTTGCAACAGTTGACTTCCCACATCCGCTCTCACCAACAAGGGCAAAGACCCTGTCCTCATCAAGAGACAAGTCAATACCATCAACAGCCTTGAGTAATGCAGGGGCTGTCATGAATCCTTTCTTCACAGGGAAATATTTCTTTAGAGAATTAACTTTCAGGAGCGCCATAGTATCTCCGATGCCCTGATGCACCTAACAAGATGCAGTGACGAGTGACGAGTAGTGGGTGGTAAGTGATTAATCCCCTCTTGCCCCCCTTTAGCAAAGGGGGGTGAGGGGGGATTTGACTTGTTACTTGCTATAGATAGAGGTATCAGCTCGGGTTCTTTCTCATTACATTCTGGTAGTGCAAATCTACATCTATCTGAAAACTTACACCCTAAAGGGAGTCTGTCTGGTTCTGGCACGAAACCCGGGATCGGTTTTAAAGGTTTCCCTTTCTCTTCAGGAAGAGACTCTAATAGACCTATGGTGTAGGGGTGTCCCGGATTATTAAAGAGCTCATAAACGTCCGCAAGTTCCATTAATCTGCCAGCATACATGATTGCTACTCTTTGAGCATTCTCTGCAATAATGCCAAGGTCATGGGTGATAAGAAGCACTGCCATCCTCATATCTTCTCTGAGCCTCTGGATGAGCTCAAGTATCTGCGCCTGTATTGTAACATCAAGGGCTGTTGTGGGTTCATCTGCAATCAACAAAGATGGTTTACAGGCTATTGCCATAGCAATCATAACCCTTTGTTTCATCCCCCCTGATAACTGATGTGGATATTCCTTTATTCTGATTTCAGGAGAGGGTATTTTCACTGCCTTCAAAAGTTCTATTGCAGTATTCATTGCCTCTTTCTTTGAGATATCCATATGTGTGGTAAGAACCTCTGCCACCTGATAACCAACAGTAAGCACAGGATTGAGTGATGTTGCTGGCTCCTGGAATATCATTGAGAGCTCTTTTCCCCTCAGCCTTCTCATGGATTCTCTATCAAGTGTGAGGAGATTATTATCTCTAAAGATAATCTCCCCTTCTGCGAATGCATTCTGCGGGAGTATTCCCATGATTGAGAGTGCAGTGAGAGTCTTCCCGCACCCGCTCTCTCCCACAAGGCCAAAGACTTCAGCCGCCTCAATTTCCAGGTTGAGATCAGAGACAACCTTTATAGAACCGCTGGTTGACCTGAAGAAGATATGAAGACTCCTTAGTGTAAGGAGGGACACTGCGTGTTATTTTTCCTTCTTCTTGAGAAGCTTCAGGTAGGTTTCTGCTTCTAACAGCTCAGGGTTATACTTGAGCGACTGTTCCCATTCTTCAGAGGCAGCTTCGATAAGACCTTTCATGTAGTAACTCAGGCCGAGCTGTATCCATGCAGGTCCATAATGAGGGTTACTCTCTTTTGCCTTTAAAAAATGGGCGATCGCATCATCAATACGACCTTTATTTCTTAAAGCTATACCGAGCTTTGTATGGACGTCTGCAAGTTTGGGGCGCAACTTAATTGCTTTCTGATATTCTTCTATGGCTTCATCATTCATGCCAAGCTCTAAATAAAGATTGCCAATCTTATAGTGTTCATTGGCAAGTTTTCCCGCAATGAACGGATCAAGAGCAGTAGGGGTAGGATGTGCTCTCTGTGCAGCAAGTGAAAAAACCTCCTGGCTTTTTTTAAATTCGTACATATCGTTATAGGTGATGGCAAGGTTTAATGATGCTTCTGTATAGTTGGGGTTTAATTCGAGTGCCTTTTCAAAATAGTCAACAGCCTGTTGCAGGTTACCTTTAAGATGTGAGATGACGCCGAGCTTGTTATAAACGTCAGCGTATTGAGGGTTCATACTGATTACATTTATTAGAATTGGCTCTGCTTCAGAGTAGGTGCCCTCTTCAAAAAGCTGTTTGCCACGCTCGTAAAGCTCATTCAGGTGTTGGTTCATCGTTTAAACAGTATAGGGAGTGAAAGATTTATTTGTCAAGCTTTGAGGACTGTTTTCAGTGCTCCTTCTATCTCAAGCCGTAAGTCGAAATGGGGTCTTTTTGCGTGGTGCTCATGAATCACAAATAATGAATCACTCTTCATTTTTTATAGATTCTATGATACGCTCTATCCTTGATTTCGGCGTATCACTGAAGGCTTTCCTTAATTCCTCATCGGTAAATTTTTCTCTAAGAATTGCTACAATGTCTGTCCTTTCCTTATAACAACCTATACTATTTCTGCACGGTAATCCATCGTTCATTGAAATACAATAAGAGAATTCTACTATTATTCCCAACTGATGGCAGTATATAGTCATAGCATGTGTATAAAAGAGGGGGATACCCCCCCCTCTTTTCATCTATTTTGGTTTCGGGAATTTCTCGAGGTCTTTCAGAAGACGCTGTATTTCTTCATCTGGTAATACATAATCTTCGAGCTTTCCGGATATATACGCATCATATGCAGCGAGATCTATGATGCCGTGTCCACTCCAGTTCATGAGTATTACCTTTTCTTTACCTTCCTCTTTTGCCTTTTTTGCCTCTTCTATAACACATTGAATAGCATGATTAGTCTCTGGAGCCGGGATAAACCCTTCTGTCCCTGCAAATGTAATGCCTGCTGCAAAGGTCTCAAGCTGAGTATATGCCCTTGCCTCTATAAGCCCATCCATGAGCAGCCTGCTGACTATTGGAGCCATTCCATGATACCTCAGTCCACCGGCATGGATAGGAGCTGGCACAAAACCATGACCAAGGGAATACATGGGCAAAAGTGGTGTTGTTTCAGCAGTATCACCAAAATCATATACATAATGACCTTTTGTCAAAGTCGGACATGAAGCAGGCTCGCAGGCAACTATTTTTATTTTTTTACCATGAATCTTGTCCCTGACAAATGGTAAGAAGAGACCAGAAAAGTTACTTCCACCACCTGCGCAACCTACAACTATATCAGGGTACTCTCCTATCATGGCAAGTTGTTTTTGTGCCTCAAGACCTATGATAGTCTGGTGCAAGAGCACATGATTGAGAACACTCCCGAGAGAATATCGTGTATCCTTTGAAGTCACCGCATCTTCTATCGCCTCACTGATGGATATTCCCAAACTTCCAGGATGTTCTGGATTCTGCTCAAGGAACTTCCTCCCGGCTTTTGTGTCCGGACTTGGACTCGGCACACACTTTGCCCCCCAGGTCTCCATAAGAATCCTTCTATAAGGCTTCTGGTTATAACTTACCCTGACCATATATACCTTGCATTCGAGTCCAAACTGGTTACATGCAAAGGCAAGTGCACTTCCCCATTGGCCAGCCCCGGTCTCTGTAGCCATTCTTTTTATACCGAATACCTTGTTGTAATACGCCTGAGCTATAGCTGTATTAGGTTTATGACTCCCGGGCGGGCTTACACCTTCGTTCTTGAAATAGATACGTGCAGGTGTCTTAAGGTACTTCTCTAAAGAATATGCCCGGTATAAAGGTGTTGGTCTCCATATAAGGTATTTTTCTAATACCTCTTCAGGTATATCTATCCATCTCTCTCTACTTACCTCTTGTTCAATTAAATTCATGGGGAATACCGGTGCGAGCATGTCAGGTGTTATTGGTTGTCCTGTTGCTGGATTGAGTGGCGGTGGAAGAGGATTTGGCAAGTCAGCCTGAATATTGTACCACTGTTTTGGCATATCCTTCTCATTTAAAAAGATTTTCCTGTCCACATTCATCCTCCTTTAATGTGTGAATTTTTGGGAAAACTATTTTTTAAAATTGTACTAATCCATAGTTAATAATAAAAGTCAAGCATCTCCTTGAAAATAACTTGCGATATGCATTATCTCATGCCATAATTTATAGACTCGGATTGTCAAGGAAATTGCTAAGATGAGAGTAAGTGTAACACAATGTGCATTGTCATTCAAGCGTATTTTATCAGGCAAACTACAGGTAATGAGCTAATGTATTGTCTCATAAATAACTATACTCATCTGTCATTCCGAGTCCCGACTCTTGTCGGGACTCGGAATCTCGTAGTGAGATTGCTTCAGGACTCCGTCCCCCCAATGACAGTGCATAGAACTGTTAGGAATAGCGCATTATAGTAAAAGCAATAAATAAATTTACATGCAAACATATGTTGTCATTCCCGTGTAAACGGGAATCCAGAGCAGAAGCATGTTTCTGGATTCCTGCTTTCGCAGGAATGACTTAATGGTGAAAATTTACTTATTACTTTTACTATAGCTTAAAAATGGAGGCACCAATGGACGAGGTAAAGGAAACAAATAAGAAAAGAAAAAAAATTGCGATTATCGTTTTTACTGCCATTGCCCTTATAGGTGCAATAATCCTCTTTTTTTATCTCAGGTACAAGGCTACCCATATCACCACTGATGATGCCTTTATAGTCGGTCGTATCCACACTATTGCATCAAAGGTAGCAGGCACGGTGAAGGCAATTTATGTAAAAGACAATCAGTCTGTAAAAAAGGGAAACCTTCTCCTTGAAATAGACCCTGTAGATTATGAGGTAAGGGTAAACGAGGCAACATCGGGGCTGAGTGCAGAGAATGCACGACTTTTAGAGCTTGATGCAAAGATTGAGGCATCGAAAAAGCAGTTGTCCGAGTTACATACAGCGATGGAGGTCGCAAAGGCAAAGCTCGAACTCCAGGATGCCAATCTCAAACAGGCTGAAATAGATATCAAAAGGGCGGAGAATCTTTATAAAAAAGATGCCATCTCTAAAGAAAAATATGAGAAAACAATGACAGCTTATAATGTAACCCTTGCCCAGGTTAAAGCAGCAAAGGAACAGCTCAAACAAACAGAAATGGCTGTTGAAACACAAAAGGCAGTTGTGAGACAGGTTGAAGCTGCAAAAACTTCTCAACTGTCGGCTATAAAAGAAAAAGAAGCAAAGTTGAAAGCAGCACAACTTAACTATGGATACACAAAGATAATCGCACCATCTGATGGATATGTGACAAAAAAGTCTGTGGAGGTTGGAAACCAGATAGACGTCGGGCAACCATTAATGGCAATCGTTTCACTGGATGATATATGGATAACTGCAAACTATAAAGAGACTCAATTAGAAAATGTAAAGCCAGGGCAGAAGGTTGAAATAAAAGTTGATATGTATCCAGGAAAAACGTTTAGAGGAACTATTGACAGTATTATGGCAGGAACAGGAGCAGTTTTTTCACTCTTTCCACCGGAAAATGCGACAGGAAGTTATGTAAAGGTAGTGCAGAGAATACCTGTAAAAATAGTACTTGAAAAGGGTGAAGACCCTGAACGCATCCTTCGGATCGGCATGTCTATTGTACCGACGATACTCGTCAAAGATGAATAAATGGATTATTGCAGTCACAGTAATGCTTCCTACTCTTATAGAGATAATGGATATGACCTCTGTGAATGTGTCCCTTGGCCATATTCGCGGAAGCCTCTCCGCAGGTATAGATGAATCCACGTGGGCAATCACCTCATACCTTGTATCGAACGCGATCATCATACCCCTTTCCGGATGGCTGAGCAGGTTATTCGGGAGAAAACGATATCTGATAGCTTCCATAACATTATTTACGGTGAGTTCTATTTTATGCGGGTTGGCATGGAACCTTCAGAGTCTCATATTTTTTCGGGTTCTACAGGGCATAGGTGGAGGTGCCCTTCAACCTATTTCTCAGTCCATACTCTTTGAAACGTTTCCACCGCAGCAACGCGGGATGGCAATGGCAGTTTTTGGCATTGGAATAATGTTTGGTCCAATCATGGGTCCTCTTCTTGGAGGTGTGATTACTGACTACTGGTCATGGCGATGGGTATTTTTCATAAAGGCTCCTATAGGTATTGTATCCATATTGATGACTCTCTTCTTCATATTTGACCCGCCGTACATGAAGCGTGTGGAGAAGAAATTTATTGACTATTGGGGGCTTATACTCCTTCCTATTGGTGTCGGATGTCTTCAGATAGTCCTTGATAAAGGACAGAGAGAAGAGTGGTTTTCATCGAGTTTCATTGTATGGCTGAGCGTCATATCAGCAGTATCCCTGATACTGTTTGTAATAGCGGAAATCTTCAATAAGAAGCAGCCGATACTTAACATGAAGACCTTCAAGGATATCTCGTTCAGCACAGGTTGTATAGTGATGTTCTGTATTTTTTTTAATCTCTTTGGAAGTCTTATACTTCAGCCCATCTATGTACAGACCCTCATGGGATATACTGCGACTCATGCCGGACTTGTCCTCGTCCCTGGAGGTGTTGCCTCTATGATCACAATGCCAATAGTAGGAAGGCTCGTGACAAAGATAAATCCTAAGGGTATTCTCGCCTTTGGAATCATCACATGTGCGTATTCTTCATATCTCATGTCGAAGTTTAATCTCTATGCGGATTTTTTCTCAATTGCGTTGCCACGGATGATTATGGGAATTGGAATGGGTGCTACCGTCATACCTTTGATTGTTCTTGCCTTTGCAACTATAAAAAAAGAAGATATGGGAAACGCAACAGCAATCTACAATTTCCTGAGAAATATTGGCGGGAGCTTTGGCGTTGCCTTTGTCACCACAATCCTTTCAAGGCGTGCACAGTTTCATCAATCGCACCTTGTAGAACACCTTACCCCCTTCGATATCAATTATCAGATTGCTTCACAGCAGAGCGCACAGATACTCCAGTACAGAGGATTTGAAAGTTCCCTGTCACAACATGGTGGGCTCGGTGTTATTTATAAAGAACTCCTCAGACAGGCTTCTATGATGTCATTTAATGATGCATTTTATCTGATCGGCATCATTTTGATATGTGTTATCCCCCTTGTCTTATTAATGAAAAAAGGCAAGAGC
>VGWZ01000091.1 GCA_016873595.1 Nitrospira sp. | reverse complement strand
TGATATCCTCAGAGGTTCCATGAATTCCTTTTTAAAAATTTCTCCGGGATGTGAAGGTTTTCTCTTTAAGTCAAACATAATGGTATCTCCTTTAGTGATAGTCGGTAATTTCTACTTCGTAAGCATCGGAACCGATAAATTTAAATACTATTCTATACTGATCATTAATCCTGATGCTATATTTACCTTGATAAATACCTCTTAAGGCCTCCAGTCTGTTTCCGGGAGGTGATTTCAAATCTTCTAAGGTTTTTCCCGCGCTTAAATAATCCAGTTTTCGTATTCCTATCTTACAAACCGCAACAGGAAACTTTTTACTTTTACCTGTTACATACAATTTTTCGGTTTCATCATCAGAGAATGATTTAATCATATCTTTTTATAACACTATAACATATAGCGTTATATTACAAATTTTTATGAGCAGAGTCAATTATTTATTTTTACTGCTAATTTCCCATTAAACTTAAACAGATTTTATTACTCCGAGCTTAAAGCATACTCTTGCTGATAGAACAAAGTATCTCCCCGCTTCCAGCCAGCTTGCTGAAGCCTTTCAATAACTTTTAAATCAGTGTCAGTTGCTTTGTTAGTCTGAAGGATAATGTTTATCCCCCTATATCTTCCGGAATTGCTTTGCACAAGCTAAACCCCTCCGAAAAGATACCAGTCAGGTATCGCCCATATATTTGTTCTTATCTCCTTAATCTCCCTACCACGGTAAACGACAATGCCAATATGCGAAGTCTTTTTATGAGTTGAAATAAAGGATTCAAGATGGCGGCCGTCTGCATAACTTACCTTATCGCTGTCTTTTGCATCAATAGGCAGTATTGTCTTATTGCCGTATATCAAAAAGTCTATTTCCATGCCTCCTGATGTGCGATAAAAGAATATCTCAGGCTCTATAGGCTGTAATTCCCTCCATTTCAAAAGTTCTGAAAAAACCCATGTCTCATAAAATGCGACTGAACTGACAACTGCCTCTCCTAATATAACCCTGTTTAGTCCCGCATCGGGAAAGAATATCTTTGGACTTTTGATGAAACGCTTGCCGACATTTTCATAATATGGGGGAAGAAGATAGCACTGAAAAGACATTGACAGCAGATTGATATACCGCTTTATGGTGTTTACTGCTAAAGATAAATCCCTCGCCACTTCGCTGATACTGAAAATCTGTCCTGTTCTGGCACACAAAAGTTTTTGGGCAACGATAAAGTTATCTATATTTGCTATCTGCCCTACATCAAGGACATCCCTTTCGATATACGTTTTACGATAGTCCTTTAACCACTTAATCTTGTCTTCCTTTGTTTTCCTCATCCATATAGGCGGGTATCCTCCCCAAAGCTGGTGCTCATTTCTGACATTCATTGCATTACGGGTTGTCTCGGTGGACAAAATATTAAACGATTTCAGATTGTTATCTGTTATTGTTTTCCCCTCCCAGACCCGTGTTAAAAAAGGAGTATCACCACTCCCGATTACTTCGGAAAGGGAAAAGGGATATAGATTGAATAACGCTACCCTGCCTGCCAGGGTCTCTTTTATGTTCTTTATCAAGAGTATCTGTGATGAGCCTGTCAGGATATATGACCTTTTTATCCTCTGTTTTTTCTGTTTGTCTACAACATATTTTAAGGGGTCAAACAATGCAGGTATCTTCTGCACCTCGTCAAGGATAATTAAGGGTGTATCAAGAGATTCCAGAATCTCAATTGCTGATTTTTGAAATCTCAGTCGCTCATCAGGGTCGTCAAATGATATGTATGAAAACGGCATGCCTAAAAGTCCTGGCAGGATGCTCTCGCACAAGGTTGTCTTGCCTGTCTGCCTTGCCCCTGTTAAAACAACTATATGCTCTTTTGTTAATCTTTGCAGTAAAACATCTGTAATGCTTCTTTTTATGAAATTCATACAAACATATTATCAATGTTATTGCAATTTTACAAGGCTATTTTGCAAAGCCATTTCTTCTACATCTTCTTCATTCCTTGACTTCCTTGCCAAGGTTACCCCCTTTTAATGTAGTGGAATATAGATAATTTTACCAATAAATTGCAACATTGCAACGAATAATTTAGGGATGAGGCATGGTGAAAAGAAAAATAGTTTATAATAGCTTATAAAACATGTCTCAATAATACTGTGAGGAGGGAAGAAGATGAATGCCATAGAAATAGCTATTAAGATGGAAACTGATGCAATAAATTTCTATAATGAGGCAGCAGAGAAAACACAAAATCCTGTTGGTAAAAAAATGTTCCTGACAATAACCGAAGATGAAAAGAGGCATCTCGATACACTCTCGCAAATATTCAAAGGAATTCACATAGAAATGAAGGATGTAAGTCCGATGAAAAATGTCAAGACAGTCTTCGAACTGATGAAAAATGAGATGATGAAGCGAGTTAAAGCAACCACTGATGAGCTTGAAGCATTTAAGATTGCTATGCAGATGGAAAAGGAAGGGGTTGAGTTTTATAAAAAGGCTGAAATAGAGGCACAGACAGAGAAAGAAAAATCTCTCTTTGAGAGGCTCGTGAAAGAAGAACAAGAGCATTATGGTATATTTTCAAATACATATTTTTTTCTCTCGGACACTGGAAGCTGGTTTATGTGGGAGGAACATAGCATAGTTGACGGAGGAACTCCCTGGGCATAAGTTTATTTAAACGTTGCACAAAATAGAGGGCAGACATGCTGAAAAACCTTTTCAAAGCAACAATTTTTTTATGATACACATGAATGCAGACATAACTTTAAGTGCATTTTAAATAAAGGCTGGCTGGCCAGTCCAAAGGACTATAAGGTGTTGCTGGAAAAGCTTTTATCAGCACATCTACCCTTCGAAGCGAGAAAATGTTTTGCAACTGGTGGGTTTATTAAAAACTGATGACTTTACATTAGCAAGAACTCTTGCACTTACAAGTAGTTGCCATTTTCTTTGCAATCTTCTTGATTGTCATGAAAGGCACCTCCTTTCATAGGAGAAACCAGGCTTCATGTCTGGTTAATGTTTAATAGTTATATTAATTATATCATAAAATACACATTTGTAAAAGTCTTTTCCAAGCGGGTTACCAAGGAGCTCTGCTCTGTACCTGCATCCTCCTCTGCAGGTTTCAATATAGTTGCAGTCACATGTTAATTCATCAAGCGTAATAGGTTTTATCTTTTTCCAGCATTTTTTCAGTCCATCTTCAATTTTACCCACAGCACTATCTGAGTAAAAACTACATTTTGAGACCTTGCCATCTGCCATCACAGCCATAAGATGTAAACCGCAGGCAAAACCTGATGCACCTGAATGAAGGCCACCATACCCATATTTGAGATAGTTTCCACCTTTTTCAGGGCTTATATGAAATTCGCTATTCTCTGTTAGCCGTCCTGTTATACACGGAACGTCAACAGTCCATTCCTTAATACCCATCTCCTTAAATAACTTTTCCATTTTGTCAAAATCGTAAAGATTTTTGGGATGAACCATTGTTGCTATGGAGACTTCAAAACCAGAATCAATAGAGAGTTTGACAGCCTTCATTGCCAATCTGAACGTTCCACTGCCACGTAAAGAATTATGGGCATCTTCAAGACCGTCTATGCTTATCTGAATCTCGTCGACATGGAGATTTTTGAGTAGTTCTTTCTTCAATAATAAACCGTTTGAAAATAAGACTTTTCGTATAAAGAACTGAGGAAACATTTCATTTATCTCAACGAATTTACTATGAAGCAGAGGCTCACCACCTGTGATGAGAACTCTCAAGCCTTGCATCGCTTCAAATTCATGTAAGATATTCTTTATCTGTTTTACGGAAAGCTCAGCAAGATTTTTGTCTAATAATCCCCCCTCTCCCCCTTTACTAAAGGGGGGTAAGGGGGGATTATTTTTTTCTGCCTTTACATTTTTTTTAGACTTATTTTTTCTTTCTCCAATATAACAATGTTTGCATTTGAGATTGCATCTGTTTGTGATTTGCAGTTCAAGATACCGTAAAGAAGGTTCAAAAGACTTTATGAGAGGAGGGCGATTTACTAAAACCTTATCATTGGTTAAAATTCCTTCCTTCAGACAATAGTCAATAAACTCATTGTGTTCAGCATTGCATCCGCTATTTGATGAGCAATTTTTAAGAAAATTGAATGAATCATCATCAAGCTCATAAAGGTCATCATTTTTCATATGATAAACAGAGGGCTTTTCGAGCCATTTAAGAACAACATCTTGCGCAAGAAAATATTTCATGGATTTATTTTACTACATGGCAGATTTCTGCTGCATGTTTTGATATACTTACATTATGAGCAAGATTGCCGTTGATGAGCTTCATCCATCTGTCATTGCAAGGTCGTTTCAACCAAGACAATCTTATAAGAATAGTTTTTTAAAGAATGAAAGATAAATACAAGACAAAAGAGCAGCTTATAAATGAGCTGGCAGAAATGCGTAAGAAGATTGCTGGTCTGAAAAAATATGCAAGAGAATTTCAACAGATAGAAAAGAAGTTACAGAAACAACTTATTGAGCATGAAAAATTGTCTGCCCTTGGCAGGCTTACTGCAAATGTTGCACATGAGATAAGAAATCCGATAACAGTTATTGGTGGATTAACGAGAAGGCTGGAAATGAGTGTTTCTCTTATGAATAAGGAAAAAGAATACTTAGAGATCATTTCTTTAGAGGCAAAGAGGCTTGAGAATATTCTGAAAAATGTTCTTACTTTTTCCGATAAAACTATTTTTCACAGGCAGGAGCAGAATATCAATGAGGTTGTTGATGAGTTACTGAGTATTTATGAAGATAGATGTAAGGGTCGTTCAATACGAATTCAAAAACAATTTGGAGATATTCCTAAAATATATATAGATAAGACACAGGTAAAGGAGGCAATTAAAAATCTTATTTCAAACGCTACTGATGCAATGCCAAGCGGAGGAATACTGACTATAACTACGAATAAGGATTTTTTAAACATGAAGAACTATGTAACCGTGAAAATAAATGACACAGGAGTGGGTATTCCGGAGGAAGAAAAAGGAATGATTTTTGAACCTTTTTTTACTACGAAAGTGGCTAAAAAAAAGATAGGGTTAGGTCTCCCTATTACGAAAAAAATTATAGAAGGACATGGTGGTTATATTAAAGTAGATAGTACAATTGGTGCGGGGTCAACTTTCAGTATCTTTTTTCCTTATAGGGCAATATAAGAAACATCATATCTATGGTAAAAATGTTTGTTACTATAAGTAATAACAAAGCATATGTCTAATCCAGAGGATTCAGAAAGCCACATAAAATTAAGGGGTCATCATCTTATCTGCCTTCATTTCT
This sequence comes from Nitrospira sp., assembly GCA_016873595.1. GTDB lineage: Bacteria > Nitrospirota > Thermodesulfovibrionia > Thermodesulfovibrionales > SM23-35 > VGWZ01. The sequence goes on along the minus strand of VGWZ01000091.1, from coordinate 2,357 downwards.
TTCATGGGGAAGGGTATACCCCGGAGTTTGTAGAAAATCTCAGAGACGTTCTGAAGATGGCAGAGGATAAAGATATAGAAATATGTGGTGGAATTGATGACATCTGCAAAAAATGCCCCTATGTGAAAGATGAGAAATGTTACTACAATGAACATGCTGATGAAGAAATAAAGGAAATGGATGAAAAAGCAATGAGTTTACTTAAACTTACTACAGAAATGAAGATAAAATGGTATAAGATAAAGAAAGGACTTGCAGGGATATTTAATGAATGGATTGAATCTTATTGTACAGATTGTGACTGGAGACAGGCTTGTGAGAAAGACGTTTTTTATAAACAATTAAAAACAATAACGTAAATATTTAATTAAAGTATAACTATAAGTTAAAAACACTAACTATATAATAATAAAGTATAATTTAAAATATTTTGTAGAAGGGTTTCATGTATATAAAAGGACTGAAAGAAGCTATCGAAATTAAAAATGGTTCTATCTTTATCAAGGACAAAAAAGGTCTGATGAATATGATGGACAGCCTTATTTATAATGCTGTTTTTGAATCTGATAATGAGAAGCAAACTGCATTATTTATTTTTATCAAGGAGATTGCAAAGGCATGTGGAGCCATCCCCGCCTCCATTCAAGGGCTATACGAAGAAATAGGGAGGAATTATTTAGGATTCACAGTACCTGCAATAAATATCAGGGGCATTACTTACGATATAGCAAGAGTCCTATTCAGAAAGGCACAGGAAATGAACGTCGGTGCTTTTATATTTGAGATTGCAAGGTCAGAGATTGGATATACAAAGCAAAGGCCTCTCGAATTCGCAACGGTTGTTCTTGCTGCTGCAGTGAAAGAGGGGTTTGAAGAACCTGTCTTTATTCAGGGTGACCATTTCCAGCTTGTGAGGAAGAACTATTTAAATGATCCTGATGCAGAGACGAACTATTTGAAGGGTCTTATTGCAGAGGCTGTTGAGGCTGAATTTTATAATATTGACATTGACTCCTCTACTCTCGTTGACCTTGAGAAGGCTGCAGTAAAAGAACAGCAGAGGCCCAACTTTGAAAATACCGCGTTGTTGGCAGAACATGTGAGGTTATTACAGCCAGATGGTGTGGAGATTTCGATTGGAGGTGAGATTGGTGAAATCGGTAAGAAGAACAGCACTCCTGAGGAAGCAAGGGCATATCTCGACGGCTTCAGACAGACATTCAAAGGAACAAAAGGGTTAAGTAAACTTAGTGTCCAGACAGGAACGAGTCATGGTGGTGTTGTCCTTCCAGATGGAAGTGTTGCAAAGGTAAAGGTAGATTTTGATACTCTCAGAGTTTTATCAGACCTTGTGAGAGAGGAATATGGGCTGTCAGGTTGCGTACAGCACGGTGCATCAACTCTCCCTGAAGAGACATTCAATATGTTCCCTGAGACAGGCACATCCGAAGTGCATCTTGCCACCGGATTTCAGAATATGATTTATGAGAGCAGGCATCTTCCTGTAGAGTTCAGAGAAGAGGTTTATCATTTCATAAGACAGGAGTATGCAAAGGAAAGGAAAGAAGACCAGACAGATGAGCAGTTTATTTATAGTACAAGAAAGAAGGGGTTTGGCCCATTAAAGAAGAAATGGTGGGAACTTCCTGCTGATGTAAAAGAACCTATTATGAAAGAATTAGAGACCAGGTTTGAATTGCTTTTTAAAAAATTAAAAGTAACAGACACAGTGAACATTGCAAGAAGGAATGTGAAACGAGTAGTGTTTAAAAAAGAAATTAAGGCAGATTTATTGAATTTGTAAAGGTCTGTTGATGTCCAAAATACGCGATTGCTTTGGTCGATGCGACCTCGCGATGACAAATCGGGTAAAAACCCTTGCCTGTCATTGAAAGGAGTCCCGATTTAATCGGGATGACATGGCAATCTTTTTATGAAAGACCATTACTATTAATACGTTCAAATAGTATTTTTGATAGGTGTAATAAAGGTTGAAAGCTTATAAATTGTAGAATAATAAGGATGGAAAATGCTTATGACTGATATAAAAAGGATCGGAATCATTACCAGTGGTGGAGATTGTGGCGGGATCAATGCAGTAATCAAGGGAATTTTTTGAGAGCATGGGTATCTGTTTTGGCAGGAAACCGCAGAAGTATGAATATGAAATTATTGAGACAAAGGGCTCAATAACGAGACATATATAATCGACAGTAATGAGCCTTTATCAGATACACGACATTCACGAAGAGTGTGGGATCGTTGGGGTATATGGGCATCCTGAGGCAGCCAACCTTGCCTATCTTGGATTGTATGCACTTCAGCACAGGGGGCAGGAAGGCGCAGGGATCTGTTCA
>VGWZ01000090.1 GCA_016873595.1 Nitrospira sp. | reverse complement strand
ACACTCCAGGGTTTTTGTTTTTTCAAGGACGGAGAAGGAAAGAGAGTTTGCGAAGGAGCTCGGGGCATTCTGGGCCGGCAGTATCGAAGATGAATCTCCGGAAAAACTGCATTGTGTAATTGATACGACGCCTGTATGGAAACCAATTGTTGACGTATTGAAGAATTTAGAAAGGGGCGGAAGGCTTGTGATCAATGCAATCAGGAAAGAGGAGGTTGACAAAGACGCACTCTTAACAATTGATTATCCTCGTGACATTTGGATGGAAAAAGAGATAAAGAGCGTAGCCAATATCACAAAAAAAGATGTTGAAGAGTTCCTGCAATTGGCAGCGGAAATCCCGATAAGACCCGACTTTCAGGAGTTCCCACTCGAAGAGGCAAATAAGGCATTAATAGAACTTAAGGAGAGGAAGATTCGAGGGGCAAAGGTTTTAAAGATTGAGTAGTGCGAGATTATTTCGTTTCGCGAATATCCTGTCTTATAAATAGCTTTAGTATAAACGTCATTCCGAAAAAGTGATGTCATTGATTTAATTCTGATTTTTCTTTTATCAAATTCTAAAATGTGCTATATTTTTTTAATTAGAAATATCAACAGGTAATTCGTATAATTAATGTGAGCATATAAAAAAAGATATGAAAAATATATCAATAGAAATTGTACCACGCACAATCGAACAATTTGAAAAGGATATCGTAACGATAAGAAATAATTTCCCTGACATCAACATATTAAATATTCCCGATTTGCTACGGCTTGATATCCGTAGCTGGGATGCTGCAAAAATTGCCAAAAAATATTTTTCCACAGTTATTCCACACTTACGCGCAATAGACTTTAATTTAAGGGAACCTTTTAAATTGATATCATTTTTTTAAACAAAATAATATTAATTCGGTACTTATTATCACAGGAGATAAACCACAAGATATGTCTAAGAAAGTATATAGGAATTCTTGTCTTGAATTAATCCGAATATTCAAAAAAGAGGCACCAGATATTAAAATATATGCTGGTCTTGATCAATATAGACAAAGTTTCCGCAAAGAATTAGATTACATAGAAGATAAGAGAATTGCAGGAGCAGACGGGTTTTTCACACAACCTTTCTTTGATATAAAACTTTTAGAAATATATTTAGATTTACTAAAGGATTATGAAATATTTTGGGGAATCACCCCTGTATTAAATGAGACAGTAAAAAACTATTGGGAAAGCAAAAATAATGTCTTCTTTCCATCCAATTTTGTTCCAGCTATGGAATGGAATGTCAATTTTGCAAGAAAGGCTGTCGAAATAATTACGGCTTATAAATCAAATATTTATATTATGCCTATACGAGTAAATATTATTGAATATTTGAATGAAATTTTTAAAAAATACTAAGAAAAAATAGAATTTAGTCAAATAAGGCTGTCAGTGTTTTTGTCTTTTCCTCGATATCGTTTGTGAGCTGTTCCTGTTCTTTTTTCAATTTAAAAAGTTCGTCTGCAATATTCAGTGCAGCGAGGATTGATGCTTTCACCGGTGTGACGTTAGGTGAAGAATTATGGACTTCCTTGAGCTTTTCATCAACATATGATGCAAGCCTAATAATATGCTCTTCAGGGGCATCACCCTTTATCGTATATTTCTGGCCTAAGATATAGACCTCGACGCTCCCCATACTATTACTCTACTTCAAGTGTCTCGATCTCATTAAGGAGACCCTCGATCTGGGTTTTTATTGTATTCTTTTCTGACTTAATCTGTTCAATCTCCAGATTTTTTTCATTCAGTAACCCTTCGAGTTCCTTTATTCTCCTCTCCAGTAAAACCTTTTCTTCCTTAAGGGACTTGACCCTCTCGATTGCGGTAGCGATTTTTTCTTCAAGATTTTTAAGTTTTTCCAAAGATGTGACCTCCTTTCTTATTTCTGTAAATTGTTCCCTATATTGGTTATCGTCAAAGAGGGTCCTCATAAAAACCATTGTATCTAAGATAACAGAAGATTCGAGTTAAAGTCTACTGGTGTGAAGGAAAATTATTTTACAGGGTTATCTATTGAAAAGCACGTTTGTATTCAAAAAATGTGGTAATCACTCTCTTCACATAGTTTTTTGTTTCATTGTAGGGAATATCTTCAATAAATTCATCTATGGATTTATAGTTTCCCTGCCGCATCCATTTTTTCACGGCTTCTTCTCCTGCGTTATACGCAGCAAGTGCATATGAATAAGAACCGAATTCATTAATCAGACTGCTCAGATAATAAATGCCAATATGAAGATTATTTTTTACATCGTATATCTGCTGAGTAGTGTGTATCCCCAGGTTTAACTTACTGCTGAATCGATACGCTGTTCGGGGCATGAGTTGCATGAGGCCGAGAGCTCCTGCAGGAGATCTGGCTTTTGTATCAAATCTGCTCTCTTCTCTCGCAACAGAAATGACTAAAAGTGGGTCTGTGCTATATTTTTTTGAAAAACCTTCGACACTATCCCAATATGCGAGTGGGTACAAAAGATGATGCAGTTTTTCTGTATAGGGCAACTTTATAGCGAGATTTACCATGTTTTTATATTCATCAAGCTCTTGAAATTTTGAGCCAATATAGAGAATATCCTCTATTGAGTTATGATCTCTTGAAATATAAATCAACTCTAACAGAACCTCTCTGAGTAAGCCAAGGTCAAAGAGTGCTTCCACACGGTCAGATTTTTTTGATGAAGAAGGAGTTGCTCTCGCTGTATTTGTGGACCCAAAAGATTTCTGGATTTCATTGGTACCGGACTGCTCGAGAGATCCTTTTGTCTTCACATAGGACATGATACTGTAGAAGTCGCGATTTTTTTTCATCAGTGTATTATAAAGAGCGAGGCTATCCTCGCCAGCTGCCTCAAGGCTGCGGGCCTTCCAGTAGAGATATCTCGTGTCATTGGAACTGTTGTAGAGTTTTGTAAAAACATCAGTTGCCTTCTTGTATTCTCCTGTGAGGAAGTAAGTCCATCCAATTCCCCATAAGGCAGTTTCGGTCTCTGAAGGATAGAGTTCCATAACACTCTGATACGTTCTTATAGCCTCTTCAATCTTTCCGTCCCTTCTCATATCAGCAGCAACCGTCACAAGAATGGGACCAGCTCTTTTGTCCCCTGTTGTGAGGAGTTCGCTCAGTGCGGAATCGAATGCTTCTTTTTCCCCTGCGCGGTAGAGTGATCGCACCTTCCAGTATTTTTCATTGGCCTTTTCATAAATTTCTGCAGCTTCACGATATTTTTTTTGTCTGAAAAGTGAAAGGCCGATGTTTTTCAGAATTTCATGTTTCAGTCTTCCATCGTCTTTACTCACTGCTGACCTCAGAGCAGATTCTGCCCCCTTATAATCCATAGCCTTCATAAGGTTTGAAGCCCTCTCAATAAGGTCTTCTGCACTAATATCATATAAGACCAGTTCGTTAAACGCCAATTCAGAAAGAAGTCCTGCGCCTATGTAAATTTCCTTAAAAAACGATTTTGCTCTGTCTGTATTGCCCTGTTTCTTTAACCATTGCGCATACATATACTTAATTTCCGTATCATCAGGGTAATCCTTTATGTAAGATTTGAACATTTGAAGGATATTTTCTTCAGAGACTTCTTGAACCACTTTAATTTCATTTATACGGGCTTTTTTTCTGAGAGGTGATTGCGGATATTTGTGGAGTAGAGTCCGAATGGTCTTCAGTGACTCTGAATGGTTTCCTGTTTCATGGTACGCATCAGAGAGCCAGAATAACGCATAATCACCTAATAGGGGATATCCTTTTTCTGCTGCAGTTAGACTGGATATGGCATCTTCATATTTTTTACCTTCCAGTTCAATTTTGCCTTTTTTAAGAAGGGCTTTGCCATCTATCTCTTCACCATAACCCAGTGAACAATGGAAAATGATGAACAGGAGGGAAAAAAATCGTAACCTCATAAAAATATCATAACGAAAATGAAGGGTTTCGGCAATATAACGCAATAAGGCGATAGAATATTTTACTGTCGCTGTGTTATATTTTTTCCATGATACGAGACCTCAGGCTTCATGGGAGTATTGGTCCTGTTGAGTATTTTGCCTTTGTCGGTGGAGTCAGCGAATATAATACCTATTTCTATGAGGAAGCCCCCTTAAGTGTGCGATTTTTCTCAAAGGGCAATGAATTCGTAATAACAGACGAGGGTGCCCATTATAAAGGAACCGGTGGAAGCTTCTGTGAGTACATGTTCGGTGTAGAAAAACCCATAAAGGACTTAATGAAAAGAGAGATAGCGAACAGGCTTGTCATGTTTGGGGCATTTCTCGATGATAGCGAAAAGGTTACCTATACGAATGATACAGAAGGCAGGGTATCTTACTATCGCCTTTTTCTCCAGGGGCATGCGGTAAAGAATTACTATTTTTTTATTTCATCTGATTATAGTGGTGAGTATAAGAGAAGGCAGAAACAGATACTCAGAGCTATTGGAAAGTTTTTAAAGAGAACTGATTATATAGCTCAAGACATGGATACAGAACTTCTCGACGGCTTTCTATCAGAATTAAAGGAACAGGATTCAACAGTATTTATCTTTAAATTTATCCACAAGGGGAACCAGGAATTTTACAGGGCGTTTCACGATTTTTATTCTAAGGAAAAATCACTGGGAATAAATGAGGAGCTTTACATTGAAGATATAATTGCGAGGTATGAAATCGACCGCTACCAGCAGGAGAGAATGAAGATTGATATCATGTACAGGCATCCTGATAACAAGCCTATTGTTGATGAATACAGAGATATACTCCTGAGCGGGATTTCACGAGATACATTTCAGCATGCATATCTTGCGCGGCTCAGGAGGCTGCGTACACTCGGCATAAGAAACAACATCCCGAGTGTCCTTTTTGACACCCTTGATGAACTGCTCCTGAAAGGAAAAGGAATACAGGAGATAGAAGAACCCGAGTATCTTAAGGAAACAAGATCAATACTTCAGGGCCTGTTCTTTAAGGACAGATCCCTGAGGAGACACATAATAGATGAAGACATAATAAGGTTGATAAAGGCGAAACAGATCGCATATTCACGGAGTGACAAAGGCTTTGAGCAGATACTCCTTGATACAGTGAGAGCGTGTGATGAGGTTGCGCGCAAAAATAATGATTTCAGCCTTCTGGAGGAGTTTAGTTCAATAGTGACCTACTTTGATAGATGTGATAATGTCTTCACTTTATTGAATCAGATCGCATTTATGGAGAATGTAGACTTCACCGAGGATTCTCTAAGGAGCCTTCTAGGCAATAAAAAAGAGTTTGATAAACTTAATGAGAGACTCTTTGATGATGTATTTGCAAGAGAACTTCTTAATAACAAATATATCACAGGTTATGGGAGGAGAAAGATTACCACGATACTAAAAGGGATAAAAAAAATCTCGTCAGGTGATGCATCATTGAGAGATGTGGTTGCAGAGCTGAAGATGATTAAAGATGAGGAGAAGCTCTGTCGTCTTGTGCGCACTGCCCTTAAAGAGAGGATGCGGAGCTTTTTCCCTGGCCTCGACCTGAAAAAAGCGAGAAATGAGATAAAAGAAGATATTGCAAGAGAACTTACTGAAAAAGGTATTGCCAGTGAAGTGACTGAAAGGCTATTCAAAAAGGTATTTCTGGATCTCAGAAAAGAGTCATTCTATATGAACCATCTCCTGCCGAGGATACTACATGACAAGGATATCACATTGAGGGAAGACTTTATTAATAACAGTGGTCTCGACAGATTTTATATTGAGATGCTTGAAAAAGAATATGTGAAGGATAGAGGGCTTGACGTTACGGTTATTGAACCTGTTTTTCTTGGAGGCGGCGAGCGGATTTGAACCGCTGCATAAAGGTTTTGCAGACCTCTCCCTTAGCCACTTGGGTACGCCGCCATGGAGCGGGCGACGGGATTCGGACCCGCGACCCCAACCTTGGCAAGGTTGTGCTCTACCAGCTGAGCTACACCCGCATATTTATAAGTTAAGAGTGAAAAGTTAAAAGTTAAACCATAATACTATAAGAATACTGTTGAATTGATTGTGCTACTGCTCTTCTCGAAACTCTTAACTTTTAACTCATTACGCTTAACTTATAAGTAGTCAATAAGCTATAATAATTGATTGATATAAATTAATAAATACGACGAGTTTTGTCAACATGGTATATCCGGATATAGAGAGTTTCAAATCTTTCTCATCAGAGGGGAATCTCATCCCTGTCTATAAGGAAATCCTTGCTGATACAGACACGCCTGTGTCAGCAGCGCTGAAGCTCGGAGGTACTCCTTCATTTTTACTTGAGAGCGTGGTCGGCGGTGAGAAGTGGGCGAGATATTCTTTTCTCGGTTCGAGACCTTCAAGGGTTGTAAAGAGTCGAGGGAACAAGATAGAAATAATAGATGAGACAACAGAGACAAAGATATTCGAAACAGAAGACCCACTTGAGTTTATAAAAAGAGAGATTATCCAATACAAGACGGTGAGTGTTACAGGATTGCCGAGGTTTTATGGTGGTCTTGTTGGCTACATAGGCTATGACATGGTCAGATATTTTGAAAGTATTCCTGATGAGCATAAGCCAGGGCTTGAACTTCCTGACATGTTTTTTATGGTCTCAGACACAGTAGTGATATTTGACAATCTGAAAGGGAAAATAAAGATTGTTTCGAATACCCATATTAAGAACAGATCTCCAGAAGAGACATACAGAGAGGCTGAGAAAAAGATAGAAGAGATAATTGGGAGATTGAGACAGTCAGAGATGAGAAGTCAAAAGAACCATTCAATGTTCGATATCCAACGTTCAACGAAAGATTTCGGAAATCTTGGGTATGCTTCCTCTTTTGATACAAAAGAGTTATTTGAGAATGCAGTGCTCAAAGGGAAAGATTACATAATGTCAGGAGATGTAATTCAGGTAGTGCTCTCTCAGAGATTTGAACGTGAAACGTATGTTGATCCATTCGATATATACAGGGCATTACGTGTGATTAATCCTTCACCATATATGTACTATATTGATACAGGAGATGCAAAGCTTGTGGGCTCATCTCCTGAGATATTGGTGAGGCTTGAGGGGAGAAAGGTAATCCTGAGACCGATTGCAGGTACTCGAAAAAGAGGGGAGACAGAAGAAGAGGATACAGTTCTCGAGGAAGAACTTAAAAAAGATCCTAAAGAAATAGCAGAACATATAATGCTTGTTGACCTTGGAAGAAATGATGTAGGAAGGGTTGCAGAGATAGGTTCTGTAAAGGTGACAGAATTAATGAATGTTGAAAAGTATAGCCACGTGATGCACCTTGTTTCAAATGTTGAGGGCGTCCTAAAAAATGGATTTGATGCCTTTGATGTGTTAAGGGCATGTTTTCCTGCAGGCACGGTGACAGGAGCTCCAAAAGTGAGGGCAATGGAGATCATCGAGGAGCTTGAGCCATTGAGAAGGGGGCCTTATGCAGGTGCGGTTGGATATTTAAGCTATTCAGGTAATATGGATACCTGCATTACCATCAGGACACTTGTGATAAAAGATAATAAGGTATATGTTCAGGCAGGTGCGGGCATAGTTGCTGACTCTGTTCCTGATCGAGAGTATACCGAGACAGTGAACAAGGCAATGGGTATGATGAGAGCAGTTGACATGGCGGAAAAAGAATTAAGTTAAAGGTGAAAAATTAAATGTTATTAATGATTGATAATTATGATTCATTTACCTATAACCTTGTCCAGTA
>VGWZ01000089.1 GCA_016873595.1 Nitrospira sp. | reverse complement strand
TATGATGTGACATGGCTTGAACCTCTCTACGAGTCGTAGACCTGTCTTTATTGGTTTTGCAGGTGATATTGTATCACCATTGACGGAGGTTTCAAGCCTTATGATAAATTTTTAGCGGACATCAGTGATATTTATTATTAAATTTATTACTTATTTATATATAAACTTGCACAAACTTACACAAAAGGTTGACAAGCAAGGCTTTAAATGGTATAATGTGAAAATGAAAAGTACGCTGATACTTATTGGAATTCTATTTTTTCTTTTCCCTTCTGCATATGCAGACATCTATAAGTACACAGATGAACATGGTGTGGTCTGCTATACAGATGCTCCTTTAGGGAAGAAAGCGGATAGGATTATTAAAGAGAAAACAGTTTCTCCCACTCCTCAGCAGAAGGCTGTCCGTATAGATTCTCAGGGCACTTCAGGTTATCACAGTATCATCCATGAGAAAGCAACAAAATACAGCTTAGATCCCTCTCTCGTAAAGGCAGTAATAAAGGCTGAGTCTAACTGGAACGAGAGAGCAGTTTCGAGAAAGGGCGCAATGGGTCTCATGCAGCTCATGCCTACCACCGCAAACGAAATGGATGTGAGGAATCCATTCAATCCTGAGGAAAATATCGAGGGTGGTACAAGATATTTAAGGTATCTCCTTGAAAGATATAATGGTGACCTTACACTGGCACTTGCTGCATATAATGCAGGGCCAAAAAGAATAGATACATTTGGCACAGTACCCCCTATCACAGAAACACGGCAGTATGTAAATCGGGTTCTTTCCCTATATAATGGCAGGCTTTCCTATGCTTTTGACGGAGAAACACCAAAGCAGAAAAGACCAGAACCAATTTATAAAGTTGTCCTCCAGGATGGCACTGTTTTCTTCACAAATTCTCCCCTCTTCAAGACAAACGTTGCAAGGTTTTAGATGTCCCCTGATAGGGTCTCTCTTCAGGAAGAGATACTGAAATTAAAAGAGCAAAGACGTGCTCTCATCCTTTCGCATAATTACCAGAGGGACGAGGTTCAGGATAGTGCAGATTTTGTGGGTGATTCTCTTGAGCTTTCGAGGACCGCGGCTTCAATAGACTGTGAGGTGATCGTATTTGCAGGCGTGAATTTCATGGCAGAAAGTGCTTCAATCCTTTCACCGAATAAAACAGTTCTTCTCACTGAAATCAAAGCAGGGTGTCCGATGGCTGACATGATTCATGTAGATTTACCGAGATGGGAACGGAAAAAATTCCCTGGGTTTGATAATCCACCTCCTTACCTATACCCGCCTGAATTTACGTTAAGAGATATAAAGTCACAGTATCCTGGTGTGCCTGTTGTTGCCTATGTGAATACGACTGCTGATGTGAAAGCAGAGAGCGATATATGTTGTACATCTGCCAATGTCGTAAAGGTAATAGAGTCACTCCCTGATGAAAAGGTGATATGTATTCCTGACAGGAATCTTTCTATGTGGGCTCAGCGGAATACAAAAAAGCAGGTCATCGCATGGGATGGCTATTGCCATGTACATGAGCGGGTGACACCGGAAGATGTGAAAAAGGCAAGGGAAGAACACCCAAAGGCTCTTGTGGTTGCTCATCCAGAGTGCAGGCCGGACGTTCTTGATCTTGCAGACCATGTTACAAGCACGTCAGGAATGCTCAGGTTTGCATCAGCCTCTTCAGCAAAGGAGTTTATTATTGGTACCGAGATCGGGCTTTTGTATAGACTCAGAAAGGAAAACCCTGATAAAATATTTTATCCGTTAAGAAGAGATATGATCTGCCCGAATATGAAAAAGACTACGTTGAATAGTGTGCTCAGGGCTTTGAAAGAAAACAAATATATCATTAAGGTGCCTGAAGAGATAAGGGTTCCCGCAAAAAGGGCACTGGACAGAATGCTCGAGATAAGGTAAGGAGCCTGCATTGGATATTTTTGCCAGAATAGCTGAGAGGATTATCAGAGAGGCGATGGAGAATGGCGAGTTTGACAACCTCGAAGGAGCAGGAAAGCCTATGAATTTTGCAGATGAGACGTGGATTCCTGAGGACTTGCGAATAGCCTACAGGATTCTGAAAAATGCAGGCTGCATTCCACCAGAGATTGAGATGAGAAACGAGATTATAAATATGTCTGCATTGATAAACACAATTGATGATGACAAAGAGAGGCTCAAGAAAATCAAGGAGCTCAATTTCAAACTTTTGAAACTCAATACAATGCGTAAAAGACCTTTTGATCTTGATAATTTTCCAGAATATGAAGGAAAAGTGGTAGATAAGCTGACCGGTGGCCTCTGATCACGTATAATGGTTACAAAATGGTTACAATCCCACCTATGAATAGTCATTTTGGCTCAGAGATAAAAAATGAAACGCTGTAAGTCATTGAATTTTAGAAGGGTTATGGCGGGGTGGACGGGAATTGAACCCGCGACCTCTGGCTTGACAGGCCAGCGTTCTAACCGGGCTGAACTACCACCCCTGGTAGGCGGAACAGGGATTGAACCTGTGACCTCAGCCTTGTAAGGGCCGCGCTCTCCCATCTGAGCTATCCGCCCAAAAGAGTTAAATTGAAATAATATTATCCAGACTTTCGCAAAAAAAATCAACAAGCGTAACCTTACCATCCTCCCTTTAATAATGGAGGTTAGGAAAGGTTGCTTGCCAATGAGAGTTTAGGAAAGGTAAAGGCTGGCATTGACAATTTGCTTATGGTTATATTATTTTATTTAATTCTAATTCTCATTGAAAGGTGATGAAATGAAAACTCAGTTTGCGTCTAAAGACGATGTTGAACACAAGTGGTATCTTGTTAATGCTGAAGGTGCTGTCCTTGGAAGGCTTGCAGTCAAAATAGCTAATTACCTGCGAGGGAAAAACAAGCCAGTATTTACTCCCAATAGTGATACAGGTGATTTCATTGTAGTAGTGAATGCAGATAAGGTAAAGCTTACAGGCAAAAAGCTTGATAAAAAAATTTATTATAGGCACTCAGGTTATCCTGGTGGTTTGAAGGCTGAGACTGCAAAAGAGCGGCTCCGCAAAAAACCAGAAGAGGTTATCATTGATGCAGTATGGGGCATGTTGCCAAAGGGAAGGCTCGGCAGGGCAATATTAAAGAAGCTTAAAGTATACAAGGGACCTGAGCATCCCCATAAAGCACAGAAACCAGAAATATTGTCTATATAAAAAATAAATAAAGGAGTGATAGATGGCTGAAATTAAATACAATGCGACGGGCAGGAGAAAGACCTCGATTGCAAGGGTAAGTATGTTACCTGGAGATGGCCAGATTATTATTAATGGAAAACCCGCGAATATATATTTTCCAAGAGAGATATTAAGGATGGTGATACGTCAGCCGATTGAGATTGCGGGAATAACAGGGAAATATAATATTATTGCAAAAGTTCAGGGAGGCGGTCCCACAGGTCAGGCGAGCGCGGTAAGACATGGTATCGCAAGGGCAATTGTGAGCATGGATAGTGACCTCCGTTCAAGGCTTAAGAAAGAAGGCCTTCTCACAAGAGACCCGAGAGAAAAAGAGAGAAAGAAATACGGTCAGAAGGGCGCACGGAAGAGATTCCAATTCTCTAAGAGATAAAATTAATCATGGTACGTGTTGCCGTATGTGGTGGCAGTGGATATACAGGTGGCGAACTTCTTCGCATCCTTTCATATCATCCTGAGGTTATCGTTACCGCAGTTACTTCAGAGAGGTCTGCAGGAAAAACTGCAGGTAACATTTTCCCGAACATCCACAAACATTCAAGACTCGTGTATGAGCAGTTAAAGACTGCAGATATTCTTGACAGGGCTGAACTGTTTTTTATGGCCCTCCCGCATGGAAAATCACAGGAAGCAGTGGACTTGTTTTTCAGGAATGGCAAGAAGGTTATCGATCTCTCTGCTGACTACAGACTCAAAGATGTAAAAGTATATGAAGGATGGTATAAAACGCCTCATCGTTTTCAAGAAACCTTGAAGAAAGCGGTTTACGGGCTACCAGAGCTTTACAGAAAAAAGATTTCCAATGCAAACCTCATCGCAAATCCGGGCTGTTATCCAACAGGTGCACTCCTCGGAGTATATCCTGCGATAAAAAATAAACTCGTTGATGTGACTTCAATAGTCATAGACTCAACATCAGGGACGAGTGGTGCAGGGAGAAGTTCAGACAGTGCCTATTCATATTGTGAGGTGAATGAAGGATTCAGGGCATATGCTGTTGCAACTCACAGGCATACTCCTGAAATTGAACAGGAAATTTCTGCTCTCGTACATAAGAATGTAAGAGTCAATTTCACACCACATCTTGCTCCTTTTGACAGAGGTATATTGACAACTATCTATGCAAAGCTTACAAAAAAAATCAGCACGAATAGGGTTTTCAAGATCTATAAAAAGACATATTCTCACGAACCTTTTACAAGAGTTCTTGATGAGGGGAAGTTCCCCAATGTGAAGAGTGTGCGGGGGACGAATTTATGTGAGATAGGGCTGATTGTGAATATAAGGACAAATACCCTGATTATTGTGACATCAATTGATAATCTTATGAAAGGCGCATCAGGACAGGCTGTGCATAACATGAATATCATGATGGGATTTGATGAGAAGACAGCCCTTGACTCAGTGGCAATATATCCGTGATTTCAATGACGCCAAAAGGTTTCTTATTTTCTACTGTAGAGGCTGCAATCAAAGCACCAGGCCGTAAAGATCTTGCCCTTATTTACTCTAAGAAAGAGGCGTATATTGCAGGTACATTTACCACTAATAAGATTAAAGCAGCACCCGTCAAACTTAATATAAAACAGATACGTTCAGGGAAAGGCCAAGCATTAGTAGTGAACAGCGGAAATGCAAATGCGTGCACAGGGAAAAAGGGCATTCAGGATGCTGTTGAGACTGCGAAACTTGTTTCCAACGGTCTCGACATAAAATCATCACTTGTTTATGTCTGTTCAACAGGTGTTATCGGTACACCAATGCCCATGGAGCGAGTGAGGCCAAAGATTTCTGAATTAACAGGTAATCTTGGCAGGTCAACCATACAGGATGTTGCAAAAGCAATAATGACAACCGACACATTCCCGAAGATTGTAATGAAAAAAGTAAAGATTGGCAGTAAAACAGGCACAATTGCCGGTATCTGTAAGGGTGCAGGTATGATATGTCCTGATATGGCAACCATGCTCTGCTTCATAATGACAGATAGTGCAGTTGAACAAAAGACATTAGATAAGACACTAAGTGATGCAGTGAATAAAACATTCAATACAATTACTGTTGACGGCGACAGGTCAACCAATGATACAGTGCTCATAATGGCTAATGGCATGGCTGGCAATCCACCGATTACAGAAAAATCAAAATCATATGCTACGTTCAAAAACGCCTTATATAACGTTATGTTTGATTTAGCAAAATTAATTGTGAAGGATGGCGAGGGAGCAACAAAGTTTATAGAAATAGAGATAAGAGGGGCAAGGAGTGAGGCAGATGCAAAAAAGGCTGCATTTTCAGTGGCAAACTCGAACCTCGTGAAAACGGCTCTTTACGGTAATGATGCAAATTGGGGTCGCATCATGACAGCCCTTGGATATTCAGGCATTATGGTAAAAGAAGAAAAGGTAGAAATAATTCTTAGTGGACTTAAAATAGTGCAGAAAGGAATGGGCACAGGTAAAGATAGAGAAGCGAATGAGAAATTAAAAAACAGAGAAATTACAATAATTGTTAACCTCCACCTTGGTAAATCCTCTGCAAAAGTCTTGACTTGCGATCTTACAGAGGAGTATATCAGGGTTAACGCAACTTATAGAACGTGAGTTTATTCCCGGGCAGGTTCTGAGTAATTTTTCTTCTATAATGAGAATTTATAAAGTTTTTTCTTGACAAATACTCTAAATTTTGATAAATATATATTTATCAAGTGCCTCGTTATCTTCCCTAAATACTGCTGTCCATATCCCACGGGCAGCAGTATGCTTGATTTGAATCTTTTTCCTAATTTTCAATAAGTTCGTATTTCCTGCTCCCAAGCCCGAGTTTTTCTGCCTCTTCTATCTGAAGCCAGTATTGCTTTTCAGATAACTTAAACAGGATATCATCTCCTTTTACAATGGCCTTTTCCTCAGGTGCTGATTGAGGTAAGGGAGCAGCTTTCAAAAGCATGTCAATACTTGCCTGTTCGATTGAGACTATATCATCTGATATAAGGATTCCCTGATCCTGTATCACAGGCACATCAGCTATAGGCATGCAATCACATTCAGGCTGTATCTCAGTGAGGAAGTTTATATAGATGACTTTTTTCTCTTTAAATGTACCGAGGACTGCCTTTGCAGCCTCTGCAAGGGAACGCATGAACCTCTCATCATCAAAAGGGAGCGAAAGTGCGCCTGACTGGCAGACACGATCACACCTCCCGCATCTCCAGCACTTATCACTATCCCATTTCATTTCATCATTTACAAACTTAATTACCTCGAGAGGACAGATCTCCATGCACTGATAACAGAGTTCACATTTTTCTTTATCCCAGAATAGCTGTCCTTCTCCGATTGTGTGCATGGCACCCCTTCCGCATTTCCAACCGCAGTCTCTATGGCTTGCGCTTACTCCACCCATTGCGACATTTTTTATTGCACCTCCATAACCTGCCTGAATGTGCCCTTTTACATGAGTGCATACTACCATGGCAGGCACATCATAAATGACACTGGCCACTGCGATCTCACCGAGTATCTCACCTGACGTTACCATTATATTGTCATGTCCGTAGAGTCCGTCAGCAATAATCACTGGAGCTCCTACAGAAAGATGGTTTATACCGTTATAGCTTGCAACTTCGAGGTAATCAAGCCCCATTATCCTTACGGTATCAGTCACAAAAGGTTTTGCCCCAATATTTTTTAATGCCTCAACAACCTTTCGTAAAAAAACAGGTCTTACAATCCTGTGTGCTCCCTCAGAGCCAAAATGGGTCTTTACCGCAACCCACTCCTTAGGTTCAAAATAATTTGATATATTTATCTCCTTAAGAAGCTTCTCAAGCTTTCCAGGCATGCTGTCGTCATATTTCCATTTTATTGCCCTTGCTGATGCAAAATAAACTTTTGACATATGTACCTCCTCGATTGAATCACTCATTATCTTTTAATTATACCAATATTTATATCATCAGAAGCATTCTCACGACTTAACCCCTCCTTATCCTCCCATTGGTAAGGGGAGGAGGAGAGGTGGGGTGAATATTCCAATTTAATTAATATCTCTGTAAAATGTAAGAAAACAAAAGAGGAGAGACATGTATATATTGGAAAACATAACCATGAATGAGTTTAAAAAGTATCTGAGACAGACAAAAACCATTGTGTTTCCTTTTGGCACTATAGAGGAGCATGGAAGCCATCTTCCCCTGAACACTGATTCTCTTATTATTCAGGAAGTCCTTAAATTAGTGGCAAAGAGAAAGAAGTTTTTCCTCGCACCAGTTGTCTATTACGGTGTATGTACTACCACAAGAGATCATCCAGGGACTATAAGCATTAGTCCTGAAACACTGAGGCGACTTTCTGCTGACCTTGTATCAGAAGCATACAAAAAAGGGCTAAGGAACTTCCTGCTCATTTCAGGACATGGTGGGAGCCTTCACATGGCCGCATTAAAAGAGACAGCAGAAAAACTGGTTGAGAACCTTAAAGACATAAAAATAGCCGTTTTTTCTCCATATGAGCTGTTATGGAAAGAACTGTCCGAAATAGTTGAAACACCCAATGATTCTCACGCAGGTGAAATAGAGACGTCAATGATGCTTTATCTGTCTCCTGAACTTGTAAAAGGCAG
>VGWZ01000088.1 GCA_016873595.1 Nitrospira sp. | reverse complement strand
AAGATAGTATTACGGATTTCGGTCTTTACGCAGAGAATAAAATCAAAACTTATATACTTATTTCACCGTATAAAACAATACGTTCCACGTGATTTTGATAATTGCAATGCATTTGGATGACGCAGAAGAAAATTTATAGGAGGTGGACTAAAAACAGTATAAATATTAGCGTTGAATAGAATAATTCTTTAAAAACCTTGAGAGGCTTAGCTCTACAAGTATGTCTACTTAAACTGCATTTTTTGGGTTAAGAAGAGAACCAGACTAAAGCGCCAGCTTTTTGCCATTCGGCAGAAGATTATCAGGTGGTTTTTCAACTTTTTCTTTCATTTTGTACCTCATGCATTCTCTATACTTCTCTGGGTTCAAGCAATATTCAGCTATAAATGGCTGCAATTGAGTTATTCTAAGAGAATTTGTAATAAGACTAAACATTGTACAGCTTCCCATATTTTCACAACTGAATGACATCAAAATACCATCTCCTTCTTCACCACGGCTTATTATCGTTAACGAAACACCCCCTTGAAAAAACTCAAAATGGGAATGCTAACTATAAAGGAGCAATATTAATGCCAGTTTACTTTGTGCTGAAAAAGCTTTATGAATCAATATATAATTCGCAACACTCTTGAGATAGAGGTTAAGCTCTCTTTTCTCTTCAGCAGGAAGTGCGTCTTCCCTCGCTTCAACATAATAATAAAGAATGGAAGACCTGTCATCTTCTTTGATGTGAATGGCAATTAATCTTGGACTCACAGCATCGAGCTAAATGGTTAGAAGTTCACTGTCTACGAATTCTTCAACAGTTCCTTGATAATTTACTTCTTCTTCTGAACGATCATATCTTAATCTTGAGATCAAATCTGCTACCACTTTTAACCTTTTCACAACCTTCTGCTGAAAGAACTGCCCATTGATGATTAAATCTGAACTATCTTTCCAGGTCGTAAAAGAATGGGGAAACCCTTTCTTTGGGTAGGAAGGGACACACCTTTATCATCATAAAAATGTGTCCCAATAATTAGAGGAGGTGTAATGTGTAATTATAATTATATAAAGCAATAAATATGCCAAATAAGAAATGATTTTGAAACAACTGGGTGAAAGTAATAGGGCGAAATTATGTTTCCAATTGTGGACTTAGGCAATAAGGAAATGTTTCTCTTTGGGAACTTATTCTATGTCGAGTTCTTTCATTTTTTTCCAGAGGACCTTTCTGCTTATTCCAAGTCTTTTAGCAGCATCTATTTTTTTGCCTCCTGATTTATTGAGTGCCTTAATAATCCTCTGTTTTTCAAAATACCTGATGCTTTCTTCCAAAGAAAGATCTTCTGTGATGCAGGGAGCCTTCTTGGTGATTCCTGATATTTCATCAGGAAGGTGTCTTATGTCAATGACACCATTTTTAGAGAGTACCACTGCCCTTTCGATGGCGTGTTTCAGTTCCCTCACGTTGCCAGGGTAGTTGTAAGAAAGGAGGGCATCATATGCAGGCTGAGATAAACTTAAATCCGTCTTGTTATATTTCTCTTTGAAATACTTGAGGAAATGTTCTATGAGACGAGGAATATCCTCTTTATTTTCTCTGAGAGGAGGAAGGATAACGGGCACAACATTTATTCTGTAAAAAAGGTCTTCCCGGAACGTCCCTGATGAAATGCATTCCCTGAGGTTTTTTCTCGTGGCATAGATGGTTCTTACATCAACCCTTATGGGGATATTTCCTCCCAGCCTCGTTATGGTATTGTCCTCTAAAACCCTTAAAAGTTTAGGTTGAAGAGACATTGGAATATCACCGATTTCATCAAAAAATATACTTCCCCCGTCTGCAAATTCAAATTTTCCTTCTCTTGCCCTTATGGCACCTGTAAAAGTTCCCTTCTCATGTCCAAATAGTTCTGACTCAAAAAGAGTTTCAGGAATTGATGCACAATTGATCTTGATAAATGGTTTGTCATTTCTCTTGCTCAATCTATGAATGGCATTTGCAACAAGCTCTTTGCCTGTCCCACTCTCGCCAAGGATAAGCACAGGCACATCCATTTCTGCCACTGATACAATTCGATCAAACACGTCTTTCATTACTGGGCTGGCCCCTACTATGTTTTCAAATTCCGTTTTTTCCCGGAGGGCCTCCCTCAGGTATGTCACCTCATCTTCAAGCTTCTGAAATTTAAAGAACTTTTCTATGGCGACCAGGAGTTCTTCATTGGGAAAAGGCTTTGCAATATAGTCAAATGCCCCTTCCTTTATTGCCTGAACTGCGCCTTTTATCTCTGCATAACCTGTGATGAGTATTACTCCTGTTCTGGGAGAAGCTGCTTTTACTTTATTAAGAATCTCAAAACCGTCGAAGTGTGGAAGCCGTATGTCTGTAATAATCAAATCAAACTGTCTATTTTCAATGGCGTCAATTCCTTCGCTGCCGTCTGTACATAATGAGACCGCATATCCTTGTGAGGATAGGAAATGACCCATTCCAAGCCTCATTGTGGGATCGTCTTCTATTATGAGAATTTGCGTTTTCATGTTGTTATAGGTATTCTTACAATAAAAACTGAACCTTTTTCTGAGGTCTTCACTTCTATCTTGCCTTTATGCTGTTCAACTATTGCCTTGCTCACTGTGAGTCCCAGACCCGTTCCTTCTCCCACACCCTTTGTTGTAAAGAACGGATCAAATATCCTTGAGATTACCTCATTTGGTATCCCCTTGCCTGTGTCGGTGACTGAGACATTGCATGCATCTCCATCATACCATGTCCTGATGGTCAATACTCCACCTCCATCCATGGCATGTATAGCGTTTATTATGAGATTGAGAAAAACCTGTTCAAGCTTATTGGAATCCACCATTAAATCAGGCATATTATTGGATAGTTCCTTAATGAGTTTGATGTCCTTTCTAACAATAATATACTCTGAAAGTTTCAGTGTATCTTCTATGATATTGTTTATGGATGAGGGAGCTATATCCAGAGAGGAATCCTTTGCAAAATCTAACAGCTGCCTCACAATATTCTGTATCCTTTCCAATCCTGAATTAATGACCTCGATATGGTGTTTCTTTGTGTTCGTATCCATTTCTGTTTTCATTAGGTTGTTAAAACAGAGCCTTATTCCTCCGAGAGGGTTATTTATCTCATGAGCAACGCCTGCTGATAACTGACCAAGTGTTGCGAGCTTCTCTGACTCCATCATCTGCTTTTCTCTCTCAGCAGCCTTTTTCAGTCTCACCTGTGCATCCAGTAAGTGCCGCGACAGAATATTAAATGACTCTGTAAGGTCCCCAATCTCATCCCCTCGTTTGCTTGGTATATCTTTACCGAGGGGCACTGTTCCTTTTGCTATACTCCTGAAGATGTGAGAAAGATTATTAAGGGGCCTTGTAACAAGATGCCTGAATGTTCCAAAAAGGGTAAGAAAAAGGAGTCCAAGAGTACAAAAACCAAATATAAAGGTGTGCACAGCAACGTCTTTAACATGAGCAAAGGCCACATCTAAAGGGATTGATACCGAATTAAGCCCCGAAACATCTCCTACCTTCCAGCTAAATCCGCCCTCAGTTCCATATCGTCTAACAAGTTCTTTAGGTGTATCTGTAGGATTGCCATGACACCGAAGGCAGTCTTTTGTTATTACCACCGAAGAAATCCGGAAAAGATATTTTTTCCCTTCTATGTCAACTATGCCTCTCCAGGTTGTCTGTTCTCTATTAAGCCGGAAATAGTTAAGCATCTCTGAATGAAAAGAATCAGCCCTATCTTTAGGATTCCTGGGATTGTCTGATACCCTCTTGAAGACATATTCCTTTAAAACCCTATTAAACCTCTCCATAACATGTCGGCTAACATACGTTGTTGACATGGCCTCAACAATAAATTCATCTCTTATATCATGCCTTGCCAAAGATTCAAAGATAGCGGGTCTTAAAGTATCTCTTACATAATCTCCAATTGCCTCGACCTGGTTCATTATTATCAACGTTTTATCTTCCGCATCTCTGATGACCTGGGTTTTTAGATAGTGATACAGGATTGTAGAAAAGATGGCACAGAAGACAAGAAGAATAAGGCTAACAGCCAAGGCAAACTTGGTGCTGAGCTTGAGATTATTTGGTTTCATGATGCTATTCCGACAAAAGTTTCTATGCCCAGAGAAAATTTTCTCTGTTGATTATAACAAACCCATTGCTTCTCTCACCAGCTTCATTGTCTCTTCAGCAGTCTTTTTTGCCTTTTCTGTGCCTTTATTGGCAATATCATAAAGCATATCAGGATTGTTGAGAAGCTCATTGCGTTTTCCCCAGATTGGCTCCATTACTTTGAAGATATTTTTAACGAGAATTTTTTTACAGTCAATACAGCCGATGCCTGCTGTGACGCATCCCTTTGCAACCTCTTCAATCTCTTCATTTGAGGAGAAAATCTTATGAAGTTGATATACAGGAGATAAATCAGGATTACCGGCATCCGTTCTTTTTACCCTCGCAGGGTCAGTAACCATTGTCAGTATTTTTTGCTCAACTTCTTTGGGACTATCAGAGAGATATATCGCATTTTCGTAACTTTTGGACATCTTCCTTCCATCAACACCTACCACCTTTGGAAATTCTGTGAGCAATGCCTCTGGTTCAGGGAAGATTTCTTTATAGAGGTAATTAAAGCGCCTTGCGATTTCTCGGCTTATCTCAAGGTGTGGTACTTGGTCAATGCCTACAGGTACATATTTTGCCCTGTATATAATGATATCAGCAGTCTGGAGGAGAGGATATCCGAGAAAACCATAGGTAGATAAGTCTCTGTCCTTGAGTTCCTGTTGTTTTTCTTTGTATGTCGGAACCCTTTCAAGCCAGCTGAGTGGTGTAATCATCGAGAGAAGCAGGTGGAGTTCTGCATGCTGAAGAACTCGAGATTGTATAAATATTGTACATTTCCCCGGGTCGAGGCCTGCTGCGAGGAAATTTATGAGAATGTCTTTTGTGGATTCCTTTATAATTGATGGGTCTGAATACCCTGTCGTAAGGCTATGCCAATCTGCAACAAAATAATAACAGTCGTAGTTATCTTGAAGTTGCACCCAGTTCCGAAGTGCTCCTACCAGGTTTCCGAGATGCAATTTGCCACTTGCCTGCATGCCGCTCAGTACCCTCTCTTTGGACATTCTTCTCTGCCTCCTTAAAAGATCTGTAATAAAAATAAAAAGAGATTTACAAGGGGCATCACAAAATAGTTTGCAATGCCGGTGAGAATGAGAACCATAACGATTAAAAATCCAAAGGGCTCAATCTTGCTGAATGAGATAGCCTGCCTGTAGGGAAGAAAACCAATGAGAACCCTTCCACCATCAAGTGGAGGAATCGGGATCATATTGAATACAGCAAGAACGACATTAATAATTACACTTGATTTAAATATCAAAATTAAAGGTGTCATCACAGTTGCAACAATGGATTTGGGCAATATAAATGACAGGGGAGTAATGATATTATTAAAGATTAATATACTAATGATTGCCAGGATTATATTTGTTATTGGCCCTGCAGCCGCAGAAATGGCCATGTCCCTTTTGGGATTTTTAAAGTTCATGGGATTTATTGGGACAGGTTTTGCGTATCCAAAAACAAACTGACCATTTGTAAATATGATGAGCGCAAGAGGCATCACGATCGTGCCGATTATGTCAATATGCGCAATCGGATTTATTGTGAGCCTGCCCATTAATTTTGCTGTTGGATCACCCAATTTATTCGCAATAAAACCGTGCGACAGTTCATGAAAGGTAATAGCGATCAATATAGGGAATGCAGATATTATTATATGTCTTGCAATAGTTGAGAAATCCAAAGCTATAGGACCTTTCTAAAAACCTTTATATTGTCATTGCGAGCCCGAAGGGCGTGGCAATCTATTCTCTTGAGATTGCGTAGCCTGCCACGAACCAATGAGATTGCTTCGGTCGAAACGACCTCACAATGACGGTTCATTTAATGCCTTTATATCAAATAGGATGCAGGATCTGGTCAATCACTGTTCTTGCCGCAACGAGTGGATCAATAAAGGCACTGTCCATATCGTATTCCAAATCTCTCTTGTTCGATAAATAGGTAATACGGTCCTGCATCCTGTCACGCAGAAATCTTAAATAGTCGCTTTCCCTTGTTGGTTTGTATTTTTTATCATAATCGTCGCCAAACAACTCTTTTCCATTTTTAGGGAGGAGGAGTCCCTGAAATGCCTTCCACTCTCTCCATTCAATTGTCCCCCGTAATAACTCTGTCACAATGGAGAGCGAAAGCTCCCTTGGAATGTCAATCAGATTATCTGGCAGACCAAAGGCATGTGTATTCATGATGTAGCATTCAGTTCCCAGCTTAAACAATTTTTTGAATTGCATACAATCCTCTAAAAGAGGGTGAACCCTGAATGGGTTTGCAAAAGGCTCGATTACTAATTTTTCAAGCTCCTTAGGGTCAACATTTTCTACCCCTTTTGCACGCATCGTGCTCAGTGATGCTCCCATAGCGACTGCAAGACCTACCGAATTCACTTTACTGATAGGTGGGAGGCTTGTGTCTTTTTGCAGCCAGATAATCATGCCTGGTCTTTCGCAGAAATTTGTGTGGTTAAACATGTCTCTTGATTTTATACAACGGCCATTTTCATTCCTGATATCTGCGCATACTAACTTTTTACTGCCGTCAGGCAGTTCTGTTATGGCTACGTTTTGTGCTGAATAGAAATATTTGATATCAGGGTCATCAAATTCAACTGCATCGGTCTTATCAAAGAGACTCGGCTCAAGGGCAACAGAAAAATCATTTTGCAGGTCTATTAAGAATGCATCGTCGTGAATAACAGTAACCTTTTCGTCTTTCTTTAAAGTTCCTGCATGGTCATGACTGTTGGTAATTGAAGATTTTCCAGAACCTGACAGCCCGAATACGGCTACCGAAGGTTTATTGCCAATCTTCTTGATACCGCCATGGCAGGCAACCATATTCTGGCGAACACCTATAGTCCAGGCGAGAGTGAGTGTGCCTTTTTTCCTTTCACCAAAATACCTCAATCCCAAAATAGCAATGCAGTTTTGCATTTCGTCTATAATCACAAGGCCATTAGGGAACTCAGGATGTGACCACTCAGGGTCTGCAAGTATGATTATATCAGGCTCATCTAATACGCGGGATTTCTTATAGAGGTCTGTCCATGGCTTCATCCAGGGAGTAAAGTTTAGTCCCCAGTCAAGCATGTTTTTTGCGTCAGTTGCAGGACTTAAAAGATGTGCCTTGACCATGAAGTTAGGATGTAACCCTATAATCCCTTCAAGCCATAATCCCTCTCGGCGGTTTAAATTGTAGATAGCCTCTCCTAACAAACCGAGAAATTTGTCCCTGTCCTTACCTATTTCCCGAACCAATCGTCTTGCCCGCGCCGTGCGTCCAACAATCCCTCCGTCATTAGAGACAAGAATCTTCGCGTTTTTAGGAAGTCCAAACTGCTCAGGTTTGTACATAGGTTCAGAAGCTGCAACGACTTCCGGTTGTTTTATCGCAAGTCTATAGAGTTCCGCCATCGTTGTTTTTCTCACAGAATTCGCAAAAAGTGCGCTTTCAATATAAGCCCTCCATGGAGAACCTGGAATCTTGTGCCTGGTTGCCATATTACTCCCCTTCCAGAAATGTATATTTTAATTTCCGACTTAAAATAAAAATATACTTGTTATATAAGGGTATTGTCAAGGTATGGTAAAGAAGTATATAATTAAAATAAAACATGACTTCAATAGTCATCATTCCTGCCCGTTATCACTCGACCCGTTTTCCGGGAAAGCCCTTATGCCCTCTCTTGGGGAAACCATTAATCCAGCATGTGTATGAGAATTCAAAAA
>VGWZ01000087.1 GCA_016873595.1 Nitrospira sp. | reverse complement strand
CACTCAGGGATTTCATTACATGGGCGGTGAAGAACTATCCGGCAGAACGATACGCCCTCATCGTTGCTGACCACGGGTTTGGATGGCAGGGCATAGTAATTGACAACACAAACTACCAGAGGACCATATCCCTCAAACAACTCAGACAGGCAATTGAAGAATCACAGGTACACTTTGACCTGCTGGGCCTCGATGCGTGCACCATGCAGATGATCGAGGTCGCCCATGAGCTTAGGAACTCCAACGTCGACATATTGGTAGGTTCCGAGGATGACGGCACGACCTGGCCTTTTGCAGAAATACTCCAATCCATTATGCAGAATCCAGGTATGTCGGCAGAGGAGATCGGCAGGACTATCGTCGACCGCTACAACAGCAGTCATCCGCAGGAGAAGAACATCACCCTTTCTGTGCTGAAACTGCGCAATATCGAGTCATTGACAGCGTCAGTGAAAGAGTTGTCTTTAACCATACTCAGTGATGCCCCTTTCGAGACTATACAGGATAGTGCAAAGGTGGTCATGGAGAGGATTAGCAATACCGTCGTTTATGTAAAGAACTGCCCTGATTGGGAGAGTGCCAGGGGGGTATCCGTGTATTTCCCCATGGCCGGCCCAATGATAACTATACCTCCTGGACTCCAGTATTTTTATAAAAGCCAAATAGTGAGCTTTGCGGGGGAGGCATTGTGGCACGACGTTCTCACTACTTGTTACCTCATGAACCCTCCATCAAACATACCTATGATTTTGCACGTGAGAAACGACATGAAAACCTTTAATGACGACAAGGTTGACCTCTATGACCTTTGCAACCGTATCGTGAACTACTCCACCCTCTTGCCATAGGGTTACCTCTATCTGTCATTGGCCCGAAAATAAAGCTGCTAATCCGAGTAAGAGTGAGGGTTAGGTCTATTCAGGGTGACAAAAACATACTTTTTCAGCACTCTCAATTTATACAGTGTCTTTTTATAAACTTCTCAAAGTTACCGGATTAGAGAGATAGAACAACCGTCTCTTTTCTATCTAATTTAGAGATTCGATAAGAAATAGCAAAAATAAGCGATTTCGAAAAGAAAAAAGCTGATAGTAGTCGTAGAATAGATATTTTAAAATTTTCTGGTATTTTTATAACATATTTAGTCCTTGAAATATGTGCAAATAGGAGTAAACTTATAATCAAGAAGAGCAAAGAATTGCGATACCCAGGACGGGGAAAAACCTGAGGACCAAGCAATTGGGTAAGGGAGCGGGAGTGAGATGTGGTGAGCAGGCCTCCAGCAGTGAGGAGGAAGCCTAAAGCATCTACCGAAGCACCCACTTAGAAAAAAACTCAAGGTTAACCGAACTGGGGTCGCAAGAATTATTTGGAGCCATATAAGGGAAAAAAGGACATACTGATAACAAGAAGGCAGACGTTCAGATAGCCGGAAGTTCAGATTGTCCAAAGAAGCAGCCCAAAAGTATGGCTCCATTTGTTTCGTGTGAAGACCGTAGAAAAAGGAACAATGTGTTTTAGGGAATAATTTTTTTATTGTTTTCTATTGCTTCCCTGAGTATTTCTGCAACATCTTCGTGGCCTCTTTCTGATGCAATCTCCATAGCTGTCTTCCCATCCTTAGCTTTGATGGATATGTCTGCGCCCTTTTCAATAAGAAGCAATACACATTCACGATTGCCATTACTTGCTGCCAAATGCAGAGCTGTTAACCCCTCATTATCTTGTTCATTCACTTTCGCACCTTTTTCGATGAAAAGGCGAACAATTTTGAGATTGTCCTCCCTTGAGAAATAATCCATTGAAGCATACTGCAGTGGTGTCAAACCAAGGTTATTTTTGCTATGTATATTCGCACCTTTCTTGATAAGAAGCTGAACAATTTCAAGATAGCCCCTGTATGATGCCTCATGAAGAGGTGTCGATCCAAAGTCATCCTTAGTATTTACCTTGGAACCCTTTTTGAGCAGTGTGCGGACAGTATCGATGTCACCTTTGCTTACTGCATCAATCAGTGGAGTAGCCATTGCAGAAGCTGCCATGGTGACGGACAGAGCGGCAATAATGATCACTACGTATACTGTTTTCATACATTCCTCCTGCTTCAATCCTTGTGATATCTGGCTAATCTTCTTCCAAGGGTATACCCCTCAGCTAACCTGTCCTCTTTCTTTAAAATATCTCCTTTCCGACTAACTCCGGGAACAAGGATTTTAGCGATTAAATTCATTTCTAAGTACTGAAGACTCTTTTCGAAAAATTTTATTAAAAGTGAGGCGGTTTTTGGAGTTTCTTCTTCAAAAGGAACTGCTACCACTGCAGATTTGCCTCTTATTTTCTCTCTATTTTCTTGACAATTAAAGTAAACAAAACGGTCTATAAAGCATTTCATCAACGCTGTTGGTCCATACCAATAGACAGGTGTTCCAAAGATAATCACATTACTCTGAATTATTTTTGGATAGAGCTTATTCATGTCGTCTTTCTTACTGCATTGTTTCCCTTTCCAGCAGATATGGCATCCATCACACTCCCGGATGTTTAAGTCACCGAGGAACAGAATCTCAGTTGTGGCTCCCTCTTCCTTTGCACCGTCTAAAATTGTGGAAACTAAGATATGTGTATTGCCCTTTTTCCGAGGACTTCCAACAATCCCGAATATTCTCTTTGCTGTTTTATTTTCCTTTTTCATAAATCAAGATTCACAAATAACCGACCCGTCTTTTGTGACATACGATTGAATCTTTTCATATTCCGTTTTCGTGATCATTGTATAATCTTATCAAAAACAAACTTACATTACTATAGTGAGCACAGGAGGATGATTATGAAGTCAGAAGAGTCATGAAAATTCCAATAAATAGAACCGTCCCCTTAAATTTGAGGCCGGACAGCGAGCACCTTTATCCTGACCGGAGGTGTTTTCAGACGTGCTGTGAGTGATGAGACAAGTTTCTGGCAGAAGATTTCTATCTCCCCTTTGTCTTCCCTGAAGAGTGCTGCCTCTATCGCATGAACCACGGGATAGAGTTCAGAAGCTTTTGGAATAACAACCGAAGTGACCTCATCGCTCTTGTCATAGACCCGCTTCTGACTGGCTGTCAGACGTGAATAGTATCTAAAGGGCATTTCTGAGTGATTTCCTCAGATTGTTTACCACAGGTTACTGAGCAGGAAAGCTAAAATAATTGTATTGTATAATTCCTCTTTATTATTCAAAAGGCATAATATCACAATACCAGAAACGCTCATTCCTGAGAACAACTTCTCCTTTACCATACACGATCTTGTTCCGAAATATCGGATCTTCATAAACAAATGTGTGGAATTCTCCGTTCTCACCGGAGGGATTAACGCCGGGAGGAAGTTCAGAGAGAAACTTCTTATCAAAAGCCCTTCCCACAAAACTGCTGTCGAGAGTCTTTGAATCAACACAGGTGATGACAGCCTTAAAACCTACATTGATGAAAGCATGAGCAAGTTCAGCAGTATCCTTTTCCCAAAGGGGGAAGAGCGCTTTCATCCCTACCTTCGCCAGGTTGTCCTCACGGTATTTTCTTAAATCCTCCTGAAATATGTCGCCGAAAGCGACTGATGAGATACCCGCTGAGCGATATCTCTCAAGTACAGCCTTCATGCTGGATTCATATTCTTCATTCGAAGAGTCCTTTGAGATAAAGACATTCTCAAGGGGAAGGCCAAGGGAATCCGCCTGCTGTTCGAGTAAGTTCCGACGGACGCCATGTATGCTGATCCTGTCATACTCTCTTGTTATTGTGGTTAACAGTGAAGCAATTTCATAACAATTACTTTTCTTCAGTTCATAGAGTGCCATAGCGCTGTCTTTACCACCGCTCCACGTAAAAAGGACTTTTTCAAGAGACAAAGCCTGTTCCTTCCGATGTTTCCTGT
This sequence comes from Nitrospira sp., assembly GCA_016873595.1. GTDB lineage: Bacteria > Nitrospirota > Thermodesulfovibrionia > Thermodesulfovibrionales > SM23-35 > VGWZ01. The sequence goes on along the minus strand of VGWZ01000087.1, from coordinate 4,038 downwards.
TTTTTCAAAAATCTTCTTTCTTAATAATTCTTAAGATGACAAAATTATATCAAAATTTCATTAATGCGGATAGAGTGGAATTGATGAGAAGAATAACAATAAGACAAGCCAAAAGCTTATATTCTTTCTTAGAAGAAGTTTTCTATCTGCCTGGGCAGGATTCATTTAATAGAGCCATCACATTTAATGATTTATAAAGCATCTACCATATTCAGAACCATTGCAAGTTGTTTTTTAGCAGCATTCTGAAATCTGAACCAATGAGAATTTATTTCTTTGGCCGCTATATCAACAAACCTCGGTCTGTTTGGTTTCGGATTTCCTGTAAGAGGGTCATATTCAGGGATTTCTGATGCATCTCTTGAAAAAATTAAAGCTTCGTTGATCCACTTATCCTCATCATAATCTTGCATCGCTTTATAAATATTTTTAATTAAATTAATTCGCTCATCAAAGTTCTTAGCACTCATTATATTCTCAAAGGTAGATTTCACATCACTCCATTGTCTTTTTCCTTTTTTGATAAACCCAAAAATTTCCTCTGCCGCTTGTAAGGCACGCTCTCTGTTATCTATTTTTTCTTTAAATCTCTTGTCCTCCCAAACAAGAGAAATTTCATCTGGTTTATGGAAAACTTCTGCATGTCCGATGTTCGGTGGTATACTTTTTAATGCTGACTTGTACACTTTATTCCAGTCCTCATGGAATGCGCTGAATCTTTCATGTGACCATGTATCCGCATAGGTGTGAAGAGCTATGCCGATCCTGTATAAGTCCTTGTTCTTAACTGCATCTTGTACCAAAGTTATTGCATTCTTACATCCTCTTGTGGTACAGAGTGAATTCTTTTTTCCATTAATTTCTACATTGTTATCTCCAGGGATAAAATGGAAAGGTGCAAAAACATATCTCTGCACAGATAATTTGAAGGAAGTAATGTCAACTGCTTGAGTTATTATTGGGAAATAAAATTCTCCTGATTTGCCAGTTTTATCTGGGAAACCTACATAAAATTCTCTGTCAGAAGAATCAGTTACGGTATATTCACGGTCAGTATTATCATCGACGTATTGAGAAGAATGGGCTATGATGTAAGCTTCATTGTCCGCATATCCTGCTTCCTTAGCTAAGGCATAAATGACATAGTAATGAAAATCTTTTTGCATAAGTAACTCCTTTAAAATATTGTCCGTTTAAAATCGTTCAAAAATATCATTGAGATTATCAACAAAAAGAGAACAACAACCTTCCTGTTTTTCTCTTAAATGTCTCGTTATACAACGATTTTGTTGTATAACTATATTGTTATATTAATCAAATGGTTTGAGACCTCCGATAAATTCAGCGTGACCAATAAAAAGTTTTTCATATCCCGCCTCCTTAGCGATCTTGTTGCAAAAGAAATACTGATTAATGTCGGGATTTGAATGTAATCCTTATGCACCGTATTAGCGAATGTTTTGGGAGATATTTTTAAAAATGTTTTATAAACCGCACAGTCAGCCACACAAAGACGCAACTTGATCTGCATTGGTCAAATTGGCAGCATTGCTCAACGTCCCATCTTCCAACTGATGCCAGATTTCTTCAGCCATGCTGTTTTCAATTGCTGCACCAACAAAAAATATATAAGGAAAAAGTCCGTTATCAGTAAACGCTTTGCGTATACGAGTTAAGGATGTTCTTGCCGTTTTCCAGTGCTCATCTGCTCCAGCAGGATCAATACCTCCTTTGAGTTCTCCAAGGGCAACGTAGCGAGCTGGAGTAGTAAAGGCAGTTTTCAGTTCTTGAGAATTACAATCAAGAAGGCACAAATCTATATTTTTCCCTATAAAAGGTACCGTTCGGTTATAAATCATAGTACGATCTCTGCCTTTGAAAGACCAACAGAGCGCAGTAAGATATAGTTCTATATCAGCATCTTCCGCTTTGCCTATTATCCACTCTTTGCTGTCAGAATGAAGCCACTGATAAGGGATTCCTGCAAGCGCAAGGTTCGCAAGCGTTGCGCGCGTCAGTTTACGCTCCCCCATGACTCCGCCGATATTTCGCATTGAACCGCCCAAGGTATCCCCCCTTGTTAACAGAAATCTGAAAACTAATTCCTCAACAAAGGCTGCTCCTGCGGGCTCAAGATATTTTGCTATCAATCCCTGGATTGCTTCCATCTTGTCTTGAGAGAGAAGATAATTTATTGCTTTGTCTGACACGCCTGAAGCTGTCAATAGTGCAGGTTGTATGCTCTCAATATCAAGTAAATCAGCAGGAGTTTTAGCTTGAGATGCAGCCGCTTTCAATGAGCGCGCTTGCTCCACAAAAGGGGTAGCTCTACGGTTTTTTTCGAGGGCCAATGAGACGAAGCCGGCTCTGATTTCTTCATAAGTAGTCACAAGATCGGAACTGCCGGATAGATGTTTGCGGTGCGGTTTGTTTTTAACCACTATAACTTTCTCCAGACATAAACACACTTTCTTAGTGGGTCTCGACCATGTTTCCCCATCTGCTGGCTGCTGTTGCCCTTTCCGTTTGGTAAAACAAGAATATTTTCCACATGAAATCCCAGAGTTTCGGCTATGTTAGAAAGTATCATATCAACTGAAATACTAGCACCCGCATAGCGCACATTGTCATTCACCATAAACAATGGGGCATTTGGTTTCAAAACACGTGCACACTCACCAATAATGCATGCCATTTCATAAAAATAGCCACGTACCATTCTGGGGATGCCGTTATTGTTTAACCGGCCTTCAGCTTTTTCTTTCTCCAGATAACACAGGATAGCCTGCAACAATTCCTGACTGTCTGCAGCCGCTATGGCTTTTGTCCATCCGGGGTTAATTTTCAATAAATCCTTGGCCCTATTTTCAACTGTACAACTTAACATTTCTTGTCTAAGCCTGCTTATCTCTTTTTCTCCTATTCCAAGGAGTGCCAGTTCTAATGCATATGTCCTGGTATAGTCATAGCGGTTACAATAAGGTGGAGATGTCACCACTGCATCATATGAGTTCTCAAGGAATGTCGGCATTATATCGAGGCAAGAACCACAAAAAAGACGAATATCCCCCTGTAAACCTTTTGAGGAAAATAGTTCTCTATATTCCTCACCTGTCTCTAAATCATCGTAAATCTCATTTATTTTGGCACATATTGCTTCATCGAAATTCAGTATTCCCCCTTTGTTGAAAGGCTTTGCTCCCTGCCGGCGACCTGAACGATAATCCCAGCGGAGATATTGACCATCCTTGCGTGTAAAGCTAATTGACTCCAGCACGCATAACAAGGCAAAGCGTAATACAGACTGAACTCTGTCGTTTTCTCTTTGCCAAGCTCCCATATACTGCTCTATTAATTGAAGCGTTTGCTCTGGATAGGCTCCAGTTGTAATGCGCAACTCAGGAAGAGGTATACTCACCTTTGATTGATGCCAAGGACGATCTGTTTCCCAACGTTTAAGTGCAGAAAAATCAACTGGTGTAAATTCTCTCTCCAAACATTTTCGAGTAAGGATAATCTGATGTCCGACAGGAAGCAATTCAATACCGTCAGCATTAACTCCGGCATCGCTTGCTGCGAACAAAGCGGAACCACTTCCCGCAAAGGGGTCAAGAATCCTACCGGAAGTAATTCCATATTTTGATAGGAGTATTTCAACGAGAGATGCAGAAAAAGCCTCTTTGTATTTATACCAACGATAAACCGGCCTGGGTTTATTGGCCTGAAAACTGACAAGCTGCCGTGTCAATGCCGGTTGGACCTTGATTTTGTTGTGAAAGTATTTTGCTAATTTGTTATCAAAGCCATCTATTTCGGCTAAAGCAGTCTGCTGTTCAACAGAATAACACGCCTGATTCTCACGCTTGATATCGAGAAAATCAACTGATGACTCCTCAAAAGAAAAACCCGTTTTCGACAGTGATAGGCATATTTTAGCAAAGATATTAAGCTAAATACCTGATTTTTCTACATTCATATTTTTCTGATTCAAATTTTCATAGGCACACGATTTAATATTTTTTCCTTGACAAACAAGAT
>VGWZ01000086.1 GCA_016873595.1 Nitrospira sp. | reverse complement strand
TCCCCCCTCTGCCTGTCAATGTATCTGCCGTTACCTCTACTTTGCTGATTTTGCACTTGCTTTTGTTTTCTCTTTGTTTCATAATTTCCTCACTTATTGGGTGATATTTTTTTGTTGTTTTGCAAACCTATTATAACAAGGTTCTATCGCCCTCTAAGTGATTTTTTCTATGTTTTTATTACCTATGAATCGCTCAGATTAGGTGTTAATGATCTCAGAGTTTAATATGGAACATAAATAATGCGATTCATCCCTTTCATTCACTGCGAAAAATGAAGTGGTGTCTGTCGAGATTATCTTTTTGGTTCCAAAGTCTGTTTTAATGCTGGAAAGAACAACTGCATTCATTTTCGAGGCCATGCGCTTCCACGCTAGTCGATATTTTGCAAATGAGTATTCCCCAATTCCGTACATCGCATAAAACTCGGTATTCTTTGCGAACTCTCTCACAACACGTGATCCCCTTGAGAGCAAAATATCCTTAAATTGTTTCAAATAGGCATAGGTCAATGGTACATTTTCAAGCATCCAGTCTTTTTCGTATGGCGCTCTTTTAGTAGGATCCTGTGATATTAAAAGATAAAAATGAGATTTAATCCCAAACTTTATAATATCACCTCCACTCGCAGCAGGGAATACTAAATCAGGCTCTATCGCGCTACGAATAGACTTAATCTTCCGCTTTCCTCTTTCATGCATATTCTCAATAACAAGAAGACCATCAGGTCTCACCTCTTTTATATTCAGCCAGAAGACCCCATATGGTTCTACCCTTGCACCGAGATGAGCTTTGTATTGATTCTTACCTTTTAATCTCGAGAAGATTTTAGTCTCGGAAGCCGCAGCAGTCTGCCACGATGAGGACGGCTTTTCGGGGTTAACTGGGATGGCTTTTGATTTTTTTATCACACAACTCGACCGTACTTCATCCAAAGGCCATTCAGGCAGGATACGGCCGACTCCTTTTTTCCTTTTCCATTCAAGAACCGACACAGGATAGATAGTTTGTTCTCCTTTCTTAAGGAAAAATACGGAGGTCTTATTAGCTGCCTGGAAGGGTTTTAAATTAACCATATCCTCCATGCTCAGGACTTTAAAAGGTATCTTTTTATCCTTAAGTTCAAACTGTCTGAATCCTTCACCAGCGCCTTTTGATTTAAAAACCTCCATGGTAATAATAAAACCAAGAACTCCTTTATCCTTCAGGTAGTTGTCTGCACATGCATACGCAAACAACATAGAGAAATCCTTTTCACCTGCGCCGAGTCTTGTTTCATGTCCCTTTAAAGAAAATATACCGTATCTATGCCATAATTTAAGTGTCCTTTCCCTGTAATCATCTGATAGGTATCCCCATCTTATCCAGGGCGGATTGCCGACTACGAAATCAAATTTACCGAGATACACAGGTGCAAAGGCGTTCTTTATGTATCGTGACCAGATGCCGTTTTCACCATTATCATCTAAATTTTTTATGTTCTGATAAACCTGAGCAAGAAGGGATGTCTCTTCTTCAGATGGATGAAATTGCGATTTAATCTGCTTTTCGAACTGTTTGGGTTCTACTTTACCCCTCAATGCAACATCCATCATCGAGGTAAACTTATCTATATGGCTTTTCTCCTGCATAAAAACAGGAAAGACATAATTGCCTTTCGTTGTAGTAAAAACTATAGTGTCTTTAAATGGAAGTTCTCCTTCTTCAACATAGCGAGTTGGGGCAAGGACGGAATCGCAAAGATAAACAGGAATGGAGATAGGCCGTATGTAAGAAATAAGTTTAGAGAATGCAATCAGGTAGTTAGTCCGTGATGCTAAAACTGCAAGAGGGTTTAAATCAAATCCTACAATGTTGTCAAGTATATGTCTGGCCAGGTCGTTTATATCAACCTTTTTCTGTCTCTCGGCGCATTTTATTGCACGATTAATTGCCTGAACAAGGAAAGTGCCTGAACCGCAGGCGGGATCGAGGAAACGATGTCCTATCTCCCCCGCATATCCACTCTTTTCCACCACATAGCCTGCAAGCCAGTCCGGAGTATAATATTCGCCTAAATCGTGCCTGAGTTTTTTCGGGACAATTACCTCATACAGTTTTTGTAATAGGTCTCTTGTCCATTCCGGTTCAAGAATAGGGGTTGCGGGTTCAAAATCAGAGAGTGCCCTCACAATATTACGAAAGATATTTGCAATCTGAGGATTCCACCCATCGAGATACCATGAAAAGAAGTCAGCCTCCAAAAAATTGACAATACCACGGTCAATGAAATCGCCGCCACTCTCCAGATAAGATAGTCTTTCAAATAATTCATTATCATCCATCGCCCCTAATCCTTTTACAAAAGACTCTATCGAGCTTTCACGTTGAAGCGAAACAAGTTCAATAGCGATAATCTTCATGAGAAAGGCATAAAAGGTATGTATTGCAAAGAGTAACTGTTTCAGTCTTGCTCCGCCGGGCATCTGATATAAAGCTGCAGTCTCTTCTGCCGACTTCTCTGCCTTTTCAAGATCCTGCCCATATACAACACCGAAGATTCTATCCCACTCAGTAAAAAAGGTCTTTACCCGGGATGGTGTATGTCTTCTCTGCGCCCTCATTACTTCAGAATAAAGTTCAGAGACCGCTTGCCTTGTAACCTGACAGGTCGGAGAAAATACTGTGGCGAGATCTTTTGCAGTCAGAGGGCGTCGGGCCGATGCCCTGAGAAATATCAAAAGATTGCTGATACTTGCGACGCTTATCGAATATGGCCCCAATACCTGAAAACCTTGCCCAGCTTCGACCTCGTGAAAAAGGGCTGCCTGTGTTTTTTCAATAGGTATTGGTGCCTGCAATATCGCAGGTGTTTTTGTAAATCTTACAAAAAATATATGTTTACCATCCAAAGCAACACCGACTGCCTTCTCAAGAAAATCCTCTTTCTGCTGACCAAACTGTGATGCCTGTTCGGTTAGATATCGCTCGATCTGTTCTGTAGCCTTTTTGACATCTATCTTTTTTGAAAGTTTTCCGGGGAGTTTGTATTCTATTGTCAGATAACCATAAACCGCATCCGCCTTTCCCCTGAAGCTTGTAGCGGTTTTTTCATATCTTACAATATCAATATCTATCCCCATCTGTTTAAAAACATTTTGAAGCAGAGGTTCCACACCCATCTTGAGGTCTTCTTCTGTCCTGGCTTTATGGGCAATTTCTTTAATCTCTTTTACCAGTTTTTCAGTATTTATCTGCCAGTATTTCTTTTCAGCAGTCATTTGTTTTTAACTCTGCTCCGATTCCATCGCAGTATCTCTCCTTTCTCCTCTACGAGCCATTGGCAAATATCCCTGTCCCTATCCTCACCATTGTGGCACCTTCTTCTATCGCAACCTCAAAGTCATTTGTCATGCCCATAGAAAGTTCTGGGAGTAGAAATCCTGACTTTTCGATAGTATCTCTTAATTTCCTCAACTCTCTAAAATAAGGTCTTACCATCTCAGGGTCATCAGAAAATGGTGGCATGGTCATAAGACCTTCGAGTTTCAAGTTGTTCATCTCTGATACAGCTTTAATTAAATCTAAAAGATCTTCCTTTGCCACACCATGCTTTGTCTCTTCTTGTGAAAGTTTCACCTGTATTAAAACCCTCTGGGTTTTGCCAATCTTCTCAGCATTTTTGTTGATTTCAATAGCAAGCTCTATTGAATCAAGCGAATGAATCAGGTCAAAGAGATGGACTGCCATCTTTGCCTTGTTTTTCTGGAGATAACCTACGAGATGCCATTCTATCCGTAATCCCCCCTCCCCCCCTTTACTAAAGGGGGGTAAGGGGGGATTAATAAAAGATTTGAGATTTGAGATTTTGTCTCTTGCCTCCTGCACGCGGCTTTCTCCAAATATCCTTAACCCCCAATCTATTGCCTCTTGTATCCTCTTAATATCTACAGTTTTTGTGATAGCAATAAGTTTGACATCTTCAGGATTTCTCCCTGCCCTCATAGCAGAATGGGAGATTCTCTTGTATATAGTGCTTATATTCTCAACAATAGCCGTATCTGACCATGCCGCCATATTGATGCTATTTTAGCATAACAAAAAAACAATTGACGCATCTCTATATCAAATATGTATTGAAAATCATAAAGACATTGTTTATCATTAAAATGTATAAATAGATAGTAATATAAACGTACTAAATGCTGTTACGCTGTCATTGCGGCTTGTCCGCAATCCTTCTGAAAAAGAAAGATTCCCGACAAGCGGGAATGACAAAAATGTAAAAACAATAAATGCGTTTGTATTAGTGTCCAAAATAAGAGATGCTTCAAGGAGTTTACCCTGAACAACATATGAGACCCTTCCCCCGAAATAAATTCGGGGTCAGGGTGACAAATTGTGAAGGGTTCAGCATGACAGGCTGTGCATTTGTCATTCCTTCGCCCTCTGTCATTCTGAGGCGAAGCCGAAGAATCTCGTGGCTCAGGACAGGCTCCGCGAAGAATCTCGTTTTAAAGAATCAGTAATATCAGGGCTTTAAGTGCTTATTTTGGACAAGTATGATAAATAGAGAAATTAAAGATGAAAATTTGGCAAATGTAATATGGCAGAGTTAATAAGAAGGATAAGAAGGATAAAGGTATTAGATTCAGAAAGGTGTGTGGGCTGTGAATCGTGCATGTTCGCATGCACGAGGAGAGAAGGGAAGGCCTCACTTGAAAGTCCAAGGATACATATACGCTCTATAGGTGGAATGGAAAGAGGCTTTACTGTGATCATATGCAGGGCATGTGTAGACCCCTCCTGTATGTATGTCTGTCCTGTTTCTGCACTAAAGAAGAGAAAAGTAGGCGGGGTAAAGCTTGATAGAGAAAAGTGTATAGGGTGTGGTAGTTGCGTTGATGCATGTCCGATGTCTGCTATCACCATGGATGAGGAAGAAGGTAAGCCCCTTATGTGTCTCTACTGCGGTTTCTGTGTAGACTACTGCCCCCATAAGGTGATAGGAAAAGAAGAGGTTAAAAATGGATCCTTACCTAAATAGAGTTTTAATTATTGATCTTAAAAAACACTCTTATCGTATCGAAGAAAGAGAAATGTATTTTAAAGAATACATAGGGGGTATTGGTGCAGGACTCAAACTCCTGAAAGAATTTCTCGATCCCAAAATAGACCCTTACGGCCCGGATAACGTCATTGTTTTTGCAATAGGTGCTCTAACAGGGAAATTTCCCATGGTCTCTAAAACCATCTCCCTTTTTAAATCTCCCCATAATAATTTCCTGGGAGAAAGCCATGCTGGTGGAAGAAGTGCTATTGCGTTATGGCAGGCAGGGTATGGCGCAATTGTGATTAAAGGTGCCAGCCAGATACCTGTGTATGTGAATATTGATGGTAATACGGTTCAATTTAAGGATGCAAGGGCTTTGTGGGACCTGGGTGATACACGAACTGTTGGAAGAATAATGAGAGAAAGAACGGGCAGAACCGGGCTCCGAACCATCATGAGAATAGGAAAGGGCGGGGAAAAGCTTGTTTCATATTCAACAGTTACTACAGAAACATACAGACATTTTGGCAGACTGGGACTCGGGTGTGTCTTCGGTAGTAAAAAACTCAAGGGGCTCGTAATATCAGGCAAGAGGAGTGTGCTCGCACGGAATAAACAGGCTTATAAACAAATGTATGATGAAATATACAATCTCTGCTTATCTACTCCGACAAAAAAATACCATGACCTCGGGACAGCAGGAAACATTCTGCCTCTCAATTCCATCAAGGCATTGCCAACGAGGAATTTTAAAGAGGTTACATTTGAGAAAGCTGAAGTTTTGTCAGGAGAAAACCTTGCCACAAATTATCTTGGAAGGAGAATTGCCTGTACCCACTGCCCTGTAGGGTGCATACACCTTGCTGTGATAAGAGAAAAATACCCTGATGAGCCATACTTTTATAAAACAAGTTTGATCTCCTATGATTATGAACCATTATATAGTTTAGGAACTCTCATTGGAATAGAGACTGTTGAAGACTTTTTGAAGATTCTTGAAACTGTGGAGAAGTATGGCATAGATGCGATGACAGCCGGGGTGGTATTGGCATGGGCCACAGAGGCTTTTGCAGAAGGGATTATAAGTAAAAAAGAGACTGATGGGTTATCTCCTTCATTTGGGAATGGAAGTGTTTATGTTGAAATGATAGAGAAAATGATGGAACATAAAAATGAATTCTATAAGCTCATGGGTAAGGGAGTTGAGGTCCTTGCGCAAAGATATGGGGGAAGGGACTTTGCCATCTCTTATCGTGGAAACGAGATGTCGGGTTACCATACCGGTCCTGCTGCACACCTCACCCATATTACCGGAGGAAGACATAGCCATTTGGATAGCGCTGGTTATAGCATTGACCAGAAAATCTTAATGGAAAAGAAGAGCATAACACCTCAGGAGATGGCAAAAGCACTCTTTGATGAGGAAGCCATAAGACAGGTGTTATCCAGTCTGGTTGTCTGCTTCTTTGCAAGAAACGTGTATACAGTTGATAGAATTTCTAAATGCCTTAAAGTCTTTGGTTGGGATTTAAATGAGAAAGATATTCTTGAGATAGGAAGAAAAATCCTGATAGAAAAAAATATGATAAAGAGAGACATGGGTTTTGATATGGAAAATTATTATTTACCCAAAAGAGTTCTGGAAGTTGCCACACCTCTCGGTTTTATTGATCCTGCCTATATGAAGGAAACGGTAAAGTATTTCAAAAATTTTCTTTTTGATAAAAGTTGACCTTAAAAAAACGAATCCCTAATTAAAAGACAAGAATTGTCATTGCGAGTGAAACGAGGCAATCTGACTGCGTAGTAGTCATCCTGAGGGCAAAGCCCGAAGGATCTCAATAAGATTCTTCGTCCCGATCTTTGTCAGGACTCAGAATGACACTTCATTTGAGATTGCTACGGTCGAAAAGACCTCGCAATGACTGGTGAATAAGTCACCTTAGTTATTTGTTTCTGGGTTTGGATAAATAGGTATTAAAAATTTCAGACAGATGTGCTATTTTTTATCTTTTTTTCCCGCCTAAAAGCCTTACTATCTTCTCTTTCATTTCCTGGGAGCCCCAGTCCCTTTCGCCTATGAATTTTTCAACAATGATTCCTTTTTTATCAATTAAAAAGGTTACGGGAAGTCCATAAAGAAAATATTTTTTAGCGTACACCTTTTGCTTTTTATCCATGAGCACAGGAAAGACTATCTTTCTTTCTAAGATGAAAGCTCTTACAGGTTCCTCTGATGTATCTATTGAAATGGACAGGACAACAAGCCCATTACCTTTAAGCTCAAGGTAGAGATTATTCAAAGAAGGCATTTCTGCCCTGCATGGGCCGCACCATGTATTCCAGAAGTTAAGAAGGACTACCTTCCCCCTGAATTTTGAAAGAGTCACATTTTTCCCATTGAGATCGGTCAGTGTGAAATCAGGAGCCAATGAGCCTGGTGTTTTTGCAAAGGCAAGATTCTCACTGGTCATGCCAAAAGTAAACACTATAGATATGATGAAGAGACAGAGCGTCTTATTCGTGTTATTACCCTCTGAATAATTTAACTGTAGTTTAGCAAATTTTATGTTCTAAATGGATCACTATTATTATAGTGCTCCATGAACTGTCATGCCGAACTTGTTTCGGCATCTAAAAACCTTATAAATCAATAACTTATGAGACCCTGAAACGAGTTCGGGGTGACAAAAAGGCTTTTGAAAATTTTCTTTTTATTTCAATAGGTTATAAATTTTTGCTAAACTACAGTAATTTAATTTGCAGTTCCCTTTAGCTTGCTACAGGGTTATCTTATTTTTTATTTTTGTCATTGTCCGGCTTGACCGGACAATCCAGTCATTCGTATTTTTCTGGATTCCCCGATCAAGAGACTGTGTCGCAATTATAGCAGAAGAAAGGGATGAAAGAAGGTCATTTATATGCTAGAATTCTGTAGGTATAGAAAGGAGACAATTATGGCATATAAATGTGGCAGTCGTGAGCAGATCACCTTATTTCCCCAAAGCATAGATGAATATATTGGTGAGGAACATCCAGTCAGAGCATATGACACATTCATAGA
>VGWZ01000085.1 GCA_016873595.1 Nitrospira sp. | reverse complement strand
CCCGGTATTGATAAAATCTTTAGTTCATCAGTATTCTTTTTGATATTAGGTAAACCCATGCCTGAACCAAAACCCAGTTCCCGAATATAATCAGGAGCTGTTGAATAGCCTTCTGTCATCGCAAGGTCTAAATTTTCAATGCCAGGACCTACGTCTTCAACCACAATCTTTATATAATCAGGCGTAATTTTATATCGCATCATGCCTGCTGGTGTATATATTGCTACATTCATCTCTGCTTCAAAAGCAGCTATGGCTGCTCTTCTTACAAGGCCATGATCTACACCCATTTTTTCGAGGATGGACTTAAGTTCACAGGAGGCAACACCGGCATTAGCAAAATCTTTACCTGTTATGAAAAAAACACCTCCTGCGATCTTTGGGGGTTTATCCTGCATTGATAGAAGTTTGTAATTTATTTACATATAATCTTCCGCAGGTTTCAAACATAGATAGTTTCGTAGCAAGCAACGGAATGTTCTTTTCATCGGCGAGGGTAATAGTCTCTTTGCTCGGTCTTTTGCCCCTTACAAAAACAATAGCTTTTACGTGAGCAATATCAGCAGTGCGAACAGCTGCCCCATCAACCAGACCCGTTAATAGGAGATCCCCTGATTGGGAAAATGCAAGGACATCACTCATAAGATCAGTACTACAGACCTTTTCAATATGCATATCCGTATCAAAGTTGGACGTGAGAACCTCCGCCTGAAGGATGTCTTTAATTTCATTTAACGTCATATTATCAGCCATCAGCAATACCTCCTTTGTTTTTATCTAAATTCATTAAATTTATTGACTAATTGCCAAACCACTAAAATCCCAGTATTTCCATTTTAGGTACTCATTAATAGCCCTTGCAGCTTTTCTTCCTGCGCCCATAGCAAGAATAACTGTTGCGGCACCGGTAACGATATCTCCGCCTGCAAAGACTCCTCGTTTTGAAGTCATGCCTGTTGCTTCTTCAGCTATTATATACCCTCTCTTGTTTAATTTTAAATCAGGCATTGTTTTTGGCAAAAGCGGGTTTGCCCTTGTCCCGAGGGCAGGGATTGCAATATCTACCTCCATCTGGAATTCACTTCCCTTTATGGGAACGGGTCTCCTTCTGCCAGATTCATCAGGCTCTCCTAATTCCATCTTTATACATTCAACCCCCCTGACATTTCCTTGACCATCATCTAAATACCTCACCGGATTTGTCAGGAATAAGAATTCTATCCCTTCCTCATGCGCATGATGTACTTCTGCCTTTCTTGCAGGCATTTCAGCTTCGGAACGTCTATAGATGAGATATACCTTTTCTGAACCAAGTCTCATTGCTACTCTCGCTGCATCCATGGCAACATTTCCGCCACCAACTACTGCAACCCATCTGCCTCTCTTGATGGGGGTATCATATCTTGGAAAGAGATATGATTTCATAAGATTTGCTCTTGTCAAAAACTCATTTGCCGAGTAAACACCATTTAAATTTTCCCCTGGTATCCCCATGAACATAGGTAAGCCAGCTCCTGTACAGATAAAACAGGCATCATATCCTTGCTCATTTAATAATTCATCAACAGTAAAAATTTTTCCTATTACAGCATTGAGCACAAGCTCAACCCCGAGCTTTTTAATATATTCCACTTCTCTTTCAACTATTAATTTTGGGAGTCTGAATTCTGGTATGCCATAAATCAATACCCCACCAGGTTTGTGTAATGCCTCAAACAACGTCACCTGATGCCCTGACATTGCCAAATCAGCTGCGCACGTTAACCCGCCTGGGCCTGAACCTATTACCGCTATCTTTCTCCCTGTTGGTTTCGGTTTCTCAGGGATCATCACCTCACCTTTTTCAGCCTCATAATCGGCAACAAACCTTTCAAGGTTACCTATTGCAACAGGCTCTCCTTTTTTCCCCACAATGCATCCGGATTCACATTGAACCTCCTGAGGGCATACCCTCCCGCATACAGCAGGCAATGCATTTGTCTCCTTCACTTTATAGGCAGCTTCTAAGAATTCCCCCTCTTTCACAAGCTTTAAAAATCCCGGTATATCTACCTCAACCGGGCAATAGTCAACACAGGTTGGTCTTTTGCATGATAAACATCTTATTGCTTCTTCAACTGCTTCTTCAGGAGAATAGCCATGGGGAACCTCATTGAAATTCTTAATCCTTTCAAGAGGTGGTTGTTCCCTCATTTTTACTTTAATCTTTTTTTTCTGTTCTTTCTTCTCCTCTTGCTCTTCCATTATTTAACCTCCATCTTTCTCTCACATCTTTCCGCTATACATATCCATCGCGACCTTCTCCTCAACAAGATACATCTGCAGTCTCTTCATGAGTAGATCAAAATCAACCTTGTGACCATCAAACTCCGGACCATCGACACAGGCAAACTTTGTTTCTCCTCCCACTTCTACTCTGCATGCACCACACATCCCTGTCCCATCCACCATAATTGAATTAAGACTCACTATCGTTTTTACATTGAACTTTTCGGTTGTTTTACATACGAATTTCATCATAATGGGCGGCCCAATAGCGATTACCAAATTCACACTGGGCTCTTGTACTACCTCACGATCTTCGAAAGACGGAACATGTTTTTTAGTCGCCTTCACCTGATCTCCCTTAAGAATTTCTTCCAGAGGTATAGTAACAACCCCTTTTCTGCCATAAGAGCCATCGTCTGTGGTGACGATGAGTTCATCTGATACCTTACGCATTTTGTCTTCCCAGAAAAGGAGGTCCTTTGACCTCGCACCTATAATTGAGATGATTTTGTTGCCTGCCTCTTTTAATGCCTTTGTAATCGGATATACAGGTGCAATCCCAACTCCACCCCCAACACAGACAACCTTTCCAAAATTTTCTATATGTGAAGGATTCCCCAATGGACCGATAACATCGGACAGATAATCGCCTTCATTTAATATGCCAAGGTGATATGTCGTCTTTCCAACTTTCTGAAAAACAGAAGTGATCGTTCCTTTGTCTCTGTCAAAATCAGCAATAGTTAATGGTATACGCTCTCCTTCCTCGTGAATTTTAAGGATGAAAAAATTACCTGGCTTCGCCTTCTTCGCAATATCTTTAGCTGCTATCTCGAACAAGATTACTAAATCTGATTTCTCTTCCTTTTTCAAGATTTTAAACATCTCATCTCCTTCCATTATTTCTGAAATAAGTTTTTTTAACAAATGATTAAAAACATCAATTTTTTACTTGACAAGAATAAACGCTTTTAAGTATAACATAACCGCTTATGCCTGGAACTTATTTGCCATCAGATTATTTGCCGATTCTTATCTTTCTAATTATTGCCACTGCTTTTGGCTTTGGTGCTCTATTAATTGGCGAGATTTTCAGGATGAGAAGGCGTTATTCCGAAAAGCTCATGCCCTATGAATCAGGTATTACTCCTCTTGGTGAACCACGATACAGATTTTCTATCAGGTTTTACATAATCGCAATGCTTTTCGTTGTATTCGATATTGAAGCTGTTTTTATTTATCCATGGGCTATTGTTTTTGATGAAATTGGGATTTATGCTTTTATTGAGATGGTCATTTTCATCGTTATTCTCTTTATTGGCTACATATATGCCTGGAAAAAAGAAGCATTCCGCTGGGATTAAATGAAGCACTATAAGAAAATAGTGCTTTCATAAAAGATAGCGAGGTATGAGATGTTATTAGATACATCGACAATCGGGCTTGTTGAGGTAGAAGAAGGAACAAAAATACTCCCCCCGAACTTAATTATCACTACTATAGATAATGTTGTTAATTGGTCGAGGTTATCATCAATCTGGCCTATCACCTTTGGACTCGCTTGCTGTGCAATAGAAATGATGGCAGCTGGTGCATCTCATTATGACTTTGACAGGTTCGGCATTATATTCAGAGGTTCACCAAGGCAATCAGACTGCGTCATTATTGCGGGTACAGTTACAAAAAAGATGGCGCCTGTGTTAAGAAGAGTTTTTGACCAGATCCCGGAGCCGAGATACGTAGTAGCAATGGGAAGTTGTGCATGTTCAGGAGGGATATTTAGAACATACAGCACCGTACAGGGATGTGATATTTTTCTCCCTGTAGACGTATTTGTTCCTGGTTGCCCTCCAAGGCCTGAAACCCTCATGGAAGGTATGATGAAGCTTCAAGAGAAGATAAGAAGAGAACAAGCAAGGTGGAGTCCATGGCGGTAATAGAAGTAAGAATGCAACCCACGTATAAAAGGATGGAACCCTTAGAGATAGCAGAGAAGATAAAGGAAAGTTTTCCCATGGATGTAGTAGAAGTTACAAGTTTCAGAGATCAGGTCTCTATTATTGTGAAAAAGGATAATATTGTTGATATTTGCAGATATCTCCATGACGACCCTAATTTATCTTTTGACCATCTTCAAGACCTCTGTGGTGCTGATTATCTTGGTAAAAAGGAGCCAAGATTTGAGGTTGTATATAACCTTTATTCCATAAAATATCGCAACAGTATCAGGGTGAAGGCACAGGTTCCTGAGGATGACCCACGCATCCGAACTGTTACCTCTATCTGGGCTGGTGCCAACTGGCATGAAAGAGAATGTTTTGACATGTTTGGCATCAAATTCAAAGGGCACCCTGATTTAAGGAGAATTCTTCTTCCAGAGGACTGGGAAGGCTATCCATTGAGAAAAGATTATCCATTAGAAGGGCCTGAAAAGGAATGGTCTGGTTTTGCTGACGCCATCGAGACAGCTAAAAAGTACAGAGAGTTTGATTGGGAAGGGTAAGCTTGTCCTGAAAGGAATGAAGGAATGGAACAACAGGTAGAGAAGATACTGGAGACAAGAGAACTCAATGTAAATATGGGTCCTCAACATCCAGCGACCCATGGTGTTTTACGGCTTGTTCTTGATATAGATGGTGAAACAATTGTTAAGGTCACACCTTATGTAGGGTATCTGCACAGGGGAATTGAAAAGCTTGGTGAAAGCCTGACATATTTTCAGGGACTCCCCCTCACAGATAGATTAGATTATGTCTCTGCAATGTCAAATAACATAGGCTATGTCGTAGCCGTCGAAAAACTCTTTGGAATAGAACCTCCAGAAAGAGCCAAGTTTATCAGAACCATTGTGGGAGAGATGTCAAGGATTTCCAACCATCTCCTCTGGCTTGCAACCCATGCACTGGACATCGGTGCAATGACAGTATTTTTATATTGCTTCAGAGAGAGGGAATGGATTCTTGACCTCTTTGAAATGATTTGCGGTGCTCGGCTTACTGTGACCTACCCAAGGGTTGGTGGCGTAAGAAACGATGTTCCACAGGAGTTCCTCGACAGCCTTTATAAATTTACAGAAGAATTTCCAACAAGAATACCTGAATATGAAACTCTTATAGACAAAAATAGAATATGGCTCAAGAGGACAGTAGGTATAGGGGTAATCTCAGCAGAAGAGGCAATAAACTGGGGTCTTACAGGACCAACATTAAGGGGGTCCGGAGTCCAGTATGATATAAGAAAACATACTCCTTATGATGCATACGATAAAGTAGATTTTGAAGTTCCTATCGGGACAAACTGCGATACATACGACAGATACCGTTGCAGGATGCATGAATTAAGGCAATCAAATAAAATTATAAAACAATGTCTTGAAAAATTGCCGCCCGGACCTGTGATGGCGGATACCCCTAAATTTACCCTTCCACCAAAGGATAAAATGATGCCCATCACCCATCCTACTAAAGAACATGCATATTATATCGATGAAAAGGTCTGTAAAGGATGCGGTATGTGCCTGAGGGCATGCCCTGCAAAAGCTATTGCAGGAGAAAAGAAAAAGCCACATAAGATAGACCAGACAATCTGCTCACAATGTGCTAACTGTTTAGTGGTATGCAAATTCAAGGGATTAAAAATAGTACCTGGTGGTAAAGGCCTCAGCGAGGACAAACTTAAAGAATTAGCTGCGTTTCCTTTACCAGAAGAGATCACAAAGGCTGCAGAACATCTTGTTGAACACTTCACCTTTATTAAAAGGGGGCCGAGGGCGCCTGAGGGAGAGATCTATGTTGCGACAGAAGTCCCGAAAGGCGAGCTCGGTTTTTATTTTGTAAGCGATGGTTCAGGGAAACCTTACAGAATGAGAATAAGGGCACCTTCTTTTATACACGCTGGTGCCTTACCGAGGCTATGTGTTGGGCATCTGGTAGCAGATGTGATTGCCAATATAGGGACGATTGATATAGTACTTGGTGAATGTGACAGATGAAAAAGATGCAAGATACAAGATGCAGGATGCAAGATAAAAAATCAGGCATCATGTATCGTGTATCATGAATCAGAAAGAGTTATGTTTAGTGAAACAGCGATAAAAAAATTAGAAGAAATAAAGACGAGATACCCAGATGGTAAGGTTGGCTCATGACTATTGATACTTTGATAAACATCGGAATTAATATTGGTATTACCATTATTAATATTGCTATTGTTTTTGCAGTAGCAATGCTTCATGTTGCATATGCAACTTATTTCGAGCGTAAGGTTATCGGTCATATGCAGGTAAGATTGGGGCCCATGAGGGTAGGACCGCACGGACTCCTTCAGCCCTTTGCTGATGGCTTAAAATTATTTTTCAAGGAAGACATAATCCCTGAAGATGCAGATAAACCCGTATTCTATATTGCACCGATAATCTTCTTAGTAGCAGCCCTGGTTTCCTTAGCTGTTATTCCATACTATCAAGGTTTTGTGATTGCTGACATAAATATAGGGATCTTATTTATCTTTGCAATGTCATCATTAGGTGCTTATGGAATCGTTATTTCAGGTTGGTCTTCAAATTCAAAGTATGCTTTTCTCGGAGGGTTGAGGTCAGCAGCACAGGTCATCAGCTATGAGATAGCAATGGGTCTGAGCCTTGTTGGGGTAATGATCATGGCTGGCTCTCTGAACCTCACAGAAATAGTAAATGCCCAACATGAATCTCCGTATGGAATGTTTGCAATACCACAAATTATAGGGTTTGTTGTGTTTGTAATAGCGGCAGTAGCTGAGACAAACAGGACACCCTTTGACCTTCCCGAAGCTGAGAGTGAACTTGTCGCAGGATACTTTGTTGAATACAGCGGTTTCAGGTTCGCATTATTCTTCCTCGGAGAATACATCGGCATGTTTATAATGTCATCTCTAGCAGCAGTTTGTTTCTTAGGAGGCTGGACAATACCTAAGTTTGTTACAAACGTGCTGCCATTTCTCACCTATGTGCCCGGGATTATATGGTTTCTCATAAAAGTCTATGCATTTATATTCTTCTTTTACTGGATCAGGGCGACAGTGCCAAGATACAGGTACGACCAGCTCATGGCTATTGGGTGGAAGATACTCATACCTGTGGCACTGGTGAATATATTGGTAACAGGTCTGGTGAAAATTCTCTTATGACATTGGAGGTCAGGATTGACTGTTAAAGAGCTTGTAAGGAAGATATTCTTTGTAGAGATAATAAAGGGGTTGGCCCTCACATTAAGCAGGCTGTTTACGCATGCAGTTACTATACAGTATCCAAAGGAAAGGCGGCCCATAGCACCTGGCTTTAGAGGTCTGCATGCCCTTGCAAAACATCCACAGACCGATAAGGCCAAATGTGTAGGCTGTGGGCTCTGTGCTACAATCTGTCCCTCACAATGCATTCATATTAGTAGGGCAAAAGGGACCGTTGAAAAATACGAGATAGAGGTATTGAGATGTATTTACTGCGGTTTTTGTGTTGAGGCATGCCCTTACAGTGCTGTTGCACTCACTGAAAATTATGAATATTCTGACTATTCAAGGGATGCTCTCTATATGACAACGGAAAAACTCCTGTCAAACTGGGATAAATATATGGCTGGAAAAAAGGGAGAGGAGTATTTCAAGAAATTCTGGAGACCTTTATCTGAAGATTTTGGAACTCCTGCAGGCCAAGCAGTATTTAGGAAAATTCAAAATGCAAAATAAAAAATGTCACCCTGAATTTATTTCAGGGTCTCATGAGATGCTGAATCAAGTTCAGCATGACGTTTTTAATTTAAAGGAGTATTATGTTACCTGAACTCTTTTTTGCATATTTCGCTGTTACC
>VGWZ01000084.1 GCA_016873595.1 Nitrospira sp. | reverse complement strand
TCCTTTATTCCATATGCTTTTTACAATTTGAAGATATCTTCTGGGACCTGATGGTTTTACTCTTATAAACATGACACCATTATAATAAGCTTTATTGTAAGTTTTGTCAAGCTTTTTATGCTATTAACGTGGCACTATGTTTTAGCGGTTTTTTGAAATGCTTTTCTCGTAGATTGGCTTAAATACTATGTTTTTAATTTCTCTAATAGGCTCTTTTAGGTCGCAACTGTAGAAGATGGGTTAAAGGTATCCTATTTGAAACTCAAAAATAGCCTAATGCCCCTGATGCCGTGTATTCTTGATACATAGAGATGAAGAGGTGATTGAGAGGTGAATAGTTTTTATGAAGGTGGGAAGATCTTTCCGGGATTCAGGATATTTTTGGGGTCAAATACCTTTTTTATTGACTTCATAATTTCGATCACCGGTCTGGGTATCTCCATTCCGATATAATTCAACTTCGTAAGACCAATACCATGCTCTCCTGAGATGGTGCCGCCGAGTTCGAGGGTGTTTTTAAATATCTGCTTAACGAGTTGCAGACCCTTTTTATATTCGTCTTCATTTTTCTTATCGACCATAATATTGACATGAATATTTCCATCGCCTGCGTGGCCGAAATTCACTATCTTTATACCACTTTCTTCTGATAGTCTCCTCAGGCGTTTCAGCATTTCAGGAATCTGGTTTCTCGGAACAACAATATCTTCATTTATTTTTGTGGGCGCGATGTGATAAAGCGCGGGTGAGACCGCACGCCTTGCTGTCCATAGTTTGTTTCTTGCATCTTCATCCTCTGCCATTTTTATCTCTGCACCAAGATGCTCGCATATCTCGGCTATCTTTTCTGCCTCCATTGTTATTGCTGAGGGATGACCGTCAAGCTCTATGAGAAGTATGGCCGCGACATTTTTTGGAAGCCCTACAGGCTTGAAATTCTCTACAGCGGCGATGGCTTCACTGTCCATGAATTCAAGTGTCCTCGGGATTATCTTTGAGGAAATTATATTTGTTACTGCTTTGCCTGATGACTCAAGATTATTAAAAATGGCAAGTAATGTGGCAACCGCTTCTGGCAAAGGAAGGGATTTTAATCGTATCTTCGTAAATACGGATAATGTTCCTTCTGAGCCGACAAGAAGCCTTGTGAGGTCATAACCAACAACTCCCTTGGGTGTTCTCACACCTGTGGTTATTACCTCCCCATTAGGTAATACCATCTCAAGTTCCATCACATAATCTCTTGTGACACCATATTTTAGCGCCCTTGGACCACCTGCATTTTCTGCAACATTCCCACCTATGGTGCAGAAGTTCATACTCGCAGGGTCAGGTGGATAGAAAAGTCCTCTCTTTTCAAGTTCGTGCTGGAGTTTACCGTTTATCACACCGGGCTCGCAGAGGACATTGAGGTTCTCAGAGTCTACCTCAAGGATTCTATTCATTTTCTCAAGGCTAAGGATGAGAGCCTCTTTTAATGGTACTGAACCCCCTGTCATGCCTGTACCTGCTCCGCGAGGCACAACGGGGATACCGTTTTCATAGGCATGCTTCATAATCTTTACCACATCGTCAGTAGTAGAAGGCCAGGCAACAGCAGAAGGATGTATCTCGATGCCTGAGGCATCGAAGCCATAGCAAATGAGGTCTTCAGGGTCTGTGGATATTTTTATGTGTGGTAATGCGTCTAATATCCGGCTCATCTTGCGTTATTGTTGCTCCAAAATACGAGATTGCTTCGCTCCGCTCGCAATGACAGACAATGTCGCTTTTTTCAATGTTATTGCGAGGAGTCCGCCTAAGGCGGACGACGAAGCAATCTTGATGATAAAATCAATAAATTTCCATAATGTTTAGGACACGTACATGCCAACATAAAGGACTATGCCTCAACAAATTGCATGGATATTACTTTAGAGATTCCTGCCTCCTCCATAGTTATTCCGTATATATGATCAGCGATGCTTATGGTGGTTCTGTTATGGGTTACCACGATAAATTGAATATCTCTGGAGAGTCCCTGCAACATCTTTGCAAACTTTTCTGTGTTTGATTCATCAAGGGTAGAATCTGCCTCGTCCAGGACACAAAGGGGCGTTGGTTTAATCAAAAAACTTGCAAAAAGCAATGATAATGCAGTGAGTGTCTTCTCACCACCAGAGAGAAGACTTATATTCTGCAATCTCTTTCCGGGAGGTTGTGCAATGATGTCGATACCGGTCTCAAGAATATTTCCTTCATCGGTGATAATGAGGTCAGCCTTGCCCCCGCCAAAGAGTATCGTGAACACCTCAGAGAATTTTTCCCTGAGAGCGTCATATGCTTCCTTGAGTTTTCTCCGTGTTGTATTATTTATCTTTGTGATTGCCTCCTCAAGCTCTGTAATAGATTTATTGAGGTCTTCTCGCTGCTTTGTGAGAAACTCATAACGTGTGCGTAGTTCTTCATATTCTTCTAATGTCCCCAGGTTTACAGGTCCAAGTTCCTGAACCTTTTCTCTGAGTTCTGTCAGTCGATTTTCATCTTCACTTGTAACTTGTTCTATCTCTACGTTGTCGATATCTAATCCGTAGTTCTGTTTTATATTTTCATACAGGTTTTCCATCTTTAGTTTATATTCAACCCTGTACGCATCGATTTCTGATACCCTGGCTATAAGGGTATCTATCTGTTGTCTAAGAAGCTTTAGCTTTTGTTCTGTAGTGAGTAGTTCTTGATTTTCAGCCTCGACAATCTCTTTTTTTGCTGATATCTCTGCCTTGAGTATATCCGCAACTGATATCAGTGATTTAATTTTTTCTTCATACGTTCCTATTTCTGTTTCGCGTTGTGAGATGCGAGTCTCTACCGAGGAAATCTCTGATGATAAAAACTCTTTTTTCTGGTTAATCTCATCAATCTCTTTTGACACAGTCTCTTTTTCCTTTCCGGATGATTCTATCTTTTCTTTGAGAGAGGTGATTGATAGTCTAAGATCTGTTACCTCTGTTCTCAGCATTTCAAGTCCTGACTTTTTCTTTGCGATTTCATCCTGAAGGGACATGCTGTCCTCTTCAGTATCTATCCTCTTTAAGTCAGCTGACTGAATCTCGGCTTCTTTCTCTGTGATGAGCTTTTTTAGGGAGTCTTTTTCTTTAACTATCTGCTCTATCTCTGTAGAGAGGTAAGCAAGTTTTCGATGTATGCGGTCCTTCTCTTCTCTCTGGTTTTCAGCAGTCATTTTTAAAAGTGAGACTTCTTTCTCTCTCTCAACAATTGCGGATTCGATATGTTGAAGATCAGATTTTTTACTTTCAATCAGGTGTTGGAGCGAATGTAATTCAGCCTGAAAACGACCTATCAAGGCTTTCTTATCCACTATTGTACTTTCGAGTTCCTTGATATCCCTTTTTCTTTTAAAGATGCCCTTAACCTCGCCTCCGATCACTGCACCTGATGGTTCTACAACCTGGCCATCGAGAGTCACAAAGAGTAACCTGTGCCCTGCAGTCGTAAGATGTAAAGCTGTTTTCAGATCTTTGACGATAAATGTGTTTTCAAAAAGTCTTTTTGCAACGTCTGAGAACTCTTCTTGAGTCTGCACAAAACGTGATGCTCTTCCTATCACACTCTCAGGTACATTTGTCTTCTCACCGAATAATCCCCCCTCCCCCCCTTTACTAAAGGGGGGTAAGGGGGGATTGACAGGTATAAAGGCTGTCCTTCCAACTTCTTTTCCCTTTAATGATGAGAAAGCAATTTCGATGTCGTCGAATGATGAGAGAATGAATAAATTTATCTTTTCAGAAAGAGCACTCTCAATTGCCTTTTCATATTCAGCATCGACATCAAAGACATCTGAAATTGATGCGAGGAGCCTGATGGCTGGATTCTCTGAGAGTATCTCCCTTGTTGGCCTATCAAAGACAAACTCCTTGAGTGAGTCAAGCCGCGATGTAAACGAAGCGAGCTCCTCTCTCAGCCTCGACAGTGTTTCCCTCAGTTCCTCAATTTTGTTTTTATTCATAGAGATTTCGTTCATAAATATATTCTTCTTTTCATTGAGCAGTCGAAGATCGTTATTCTTTGCCAGGATGGTCATCTCCACGTCCCTTAAAGAAGAATCTGCCTCGGTTGATACATTCTTCAAATTATCCACATCTTTTATTGATGATACTTCCCTGTGGTTGAGGTCTTCAAAGGATGACTGAAACCTGCTCAGTTCGTTTTTAAGTTTACTGAGTTCTTCTGATGTCCTGAAGAGTTTCCTCCTTTTTTCCTCAAGTGATTCCTCATTGTCCATAAGCTCATCTTCCAGAGATTTGACGATGTCAGTTTTTTCCCTGAGCAGTTCTTTTTGGCTTTCCATGTGTGACAGGAGGTCTGCCTCAGTAACATCAAGTTCTTCCTGCTTCGCTAATGCCTCTGTTTTCTTTGCATTGAATTCTTCTTCCTGAAGGAAAAGTTTTGTGAGATATTCTTTGAGGTTGTCCTTATCTGTTTTTGACACTGCAACAGTCTTTTCAAATTCAGCAATCTCCCTCTCCATGTTCTGGAACTGAATCCGTAGCTGTTCTAATGCCTTCTCTTCTTCGAGGAGCTTAAAACGTTTAATCTCGGTTTGATTTTCGATATTACTGAGTTCTGCCCTCTTGAGTGACTCCTCTTCTTTTAGAGCGTTGTATTCGGAAGATATATTTTTAAATGACTCTTTCAGAGTTTCATAATCTCTCTTTGCAATCTTAAGTTCTATAGAACGGATCTCGGAAGAGAGTTTTTTATACCGCTCAGCCTTTCTTGCCAATCTGTCGAGGAGATTAATCTGTTTTTTTACTTCTATAATGATATCGTTTATTCTCTGGAGGTTTGTCCTTGATGATTCGAGCTTCGTAATGGCTTCTTTCTTCCTTGCATTGTATTTCATAACTCCCGCGATTTCTTCTATCAGAAATCTTCTCTCCTGAGGTTTTGAGTTCAGTATCTCTGAAATCCTCTCCTGTTCGAGTATGGAGTAACTTTTTACCTCAAGGCCGGTATCGAGAAAGAGGTCTTTAATATCCTTGAGTCTGCATTGATTTTTGTTCAGTATATATTCACTGTCACCTGACCTGTAAAGCCTTCTCGTCACATATGCGATGTCTGATGAGTCTTCTTCGGTTTCATCAGGCGTGGACTGCCGTGAACCGTTAAGTCCTGAAACGACTATTGTAACCTCAGCCATGCCCCTTGGTTTCTTTGATACAGAGCCATTAAAGATAACCTCTTCCATCCTCTCGCCCCTGAGGCTCTTTGCACTCTGCTCTCCGAGAACCCACCGGAATGCATCAACAATATTGCTCTTCCCGCAGCCGTTTGGACCAACGATGCAGGTAATACCTGAATGAAAGTTAAATGCAGTTCTTTCTGCGAAGGATTTAAATCCTATGAGCTCAATTTTATCAATACGCATTGTTAAAGATAATAATAAAACTTTGTTATAGAGACTGACAAGGGGATTCTCTTAAATGTAGTTATTCCTTATTTATCTATTGTAATCTATATGAATAAAATGATAAAGAAAAATGTAAGCAAATAATTTAATTAAAGTATTTCTCGAAGCTTAACTTCGGGGTATAAACGTAGTCCTTATAGTTTGTCATTCCTGCGCAGGCAGGAATCCAGAAGGATAAACAACTCAAAACCCTCTGGATTCCTCATCAAGTGCGGAATGACAGATTTGATGCCTTGCAGATTGTTGCAGGGCAGTTAATTGGATAAACATGATTTCGAATGAAAAAATAATCGGGAGAAACGCATGTATCTAAAAAAGTACTCTGGATTGAGTAAGTCTGTGATTGCTGGTGTTATGGTTTTGTTTACTGTATTGATGACGTTACTTTTAATATGCTCATGTGGAAAATCAGGACAGCCTGTAAAGAGTGGGGCTTTTCCTGTGACTGTAGGTATGGTGATTCAAAAAACTGTTCCTGTACAAATACGCGCTATTGGCAACGTGGAAGCCTATTCCACAGTTTCTGTCAAATCCCAGATCGGGGGAGAACTTTTATGTATTCATTTTAAAGAAGGTCAGGATGTAAAAAGAGGTGATATCCTCTTTATCAAGGCCAATGCTGATAATCCCATGGTGGTTATAAATCAGATCCAACCTATTTATGTGACCTTCTCTGTTCCTGAACAAAACCTGCAAGAGATTAAAAAATACATAGCAGTGAGGAAACTCTCAGTTCAAGCCTTAATCCCCGGCGATGAGAATTCCCCGGTGCAGGGTATTATTACCTTCGTGGATAACACAGTAGATATTTCTACTGGAACCATCAAACTTAAAGGGACATTTGAAAATAAGGGAAAAAGGCTCTGGCCAGGACAATTTGTCAATGTGGTTCTGACACTCACTACACAGCCCGATGCTATTGTTGTTCCATCCCATGCTGTTCAGACTGGACAACAAGGATTGTATGTTTTTGTTGTTAAATCTGACCTCACTGTTGAATCCCGTCCAGTAGTAATAGGAAGAACCATGAATGGTGAAGTCGTCATCGAGAAAGGACTCGCACCTGGCGAACAGGTAGTGACTGATGGCCAGCTCCGTCTTGTCCCTGGCGCCAAAGTGGAAATAAAAGGCACTTCTGAGAGCAGTGAAGGAAAGCAATCGTGAATATTTCTGAGCTTTGCATCCGTCGACCAATCATGACGACTCTCATCATGATGACCATTTTACTCTTTGGTATCATAGGGTATCAACTTTTGCCGGTAAGTGACCTTCCCAATGTGGATTTTCCTACTATCCTGGTTACCGCAAGCCTTCCATGAGCCAGTCCAGAAACAATGGCTTCAGCCATAGCCACCCCTCTCGAACGACAGTTTTCTACTATTGCCGGTCTCGATTCAATGTCCTCTACAAGCGCTCTGGGTAATACTCAGATTACACTTCAATTCGACCTGAGCAGAAATATTGATGCAGCAGCACAGGATGTACAGGCGATGATTGCCAAAGCTGCGCGCCAGCTACCACAGAACATGCCGAGTCTTCCTTCCTACCAGAAGGTCAACCCTGCAGATCAACCCGTTCTTTACCTTGCTCTGAGTTCGCCAACCCTTCCCCTTTCAACGGTGAATGAATATGCAGATACCTTTATGGCTCAGCGTATTTCTATGATAAGTGGTGTTGCCCAGGTTCTAATCTATGGTTCGCAGAAATATGCTGTTAGGGTTCAGCTTGATCCCAAGGCACTTGCCTCACGCGGTATCGGAATCGATGAGGTAGTAAATGCAGTACAACGAGGAAATGTGAATCTGCCTACAGGAACCTTGTATGGACCCCATCAGGCATTTACGATAGAGACAACTGGCCAGCTTATGAATGCGGCAGCCTATCGCCCACTCATTGTAACTTATCGAAACGGTAAGCCCGTCCGTCTTCAAGAAATTGGCCGGGTTATCGATAGTGTAGAGAACGATAAAATAGCGAGCTGGTATGTTGATACTCGTGCCATTGTGCTTGCAATCCAGCGCCAACCCGGCACTAATACCGTTGAGGTAGTGGATTCCATTAAGAAGCTTCTGCCCACATTCCGTGCACAGATGCCCGCTTCCGTTAACCTGAATATTCTCTACGACCGCTCTGTATCAATCCGCGAGTCTGTCAACGATGTGAAGTTCACCCTCTTCTTAGCCATCTGCCTTGTAATACTGGTGATCTTTCTCTTTTTGCGTAATCTCTCTGCGACAATTATTCCCAGCATGGCGTTGCCTATGTCAGTGATAGGCACCTTCTCTGTTATGTACCTTTTAGGATACAGTGTAGATAATCTCTCTTTAATGGCTCTCATTCTCTCTGTCGGCTTTGTTGTTGACGACGCCATTGTCATGTTAGAAAACATTGTCCGTCACATGGAAAAAGGCGAGGGTGTCCTTCAGGCAGCGCTCAACGGCTCCAGAGAGATCGGCTTTACCATTCTTTCTATGACGCTTTCCCTCGTTGCGGTTTTTATACCAGTTCTTTTCATGGGCGGAATTCTCGGGCGGTTACTCCACGAATTTGCAGTGACAATCAGTTCAGCTATCTTAGTTTCTGGTTTCGTCTCTTTAACGCTCACGCCGATGCTCTGTAGCCGGTTCCTCCGGCCTCCCCATACAG
>VGWZ01000083.1 GCA_016873595.1 Nitrospira sp. | reverse complement strand
AAAGTGAGTCATGAAGGTGATTGCCTTTACTTCAATCCCCTGTTTAAGCATTGTCAGGATCGCAAGTATGCTATCAAGACCCCCTGAAAATAATGCAACTGCTTTATGAGTCATCATGTTTTCCATAGTAATCGTGAAACGTGAGGCGTCAAGTGTAAGTGGATTCTCTTATTTTCAACTTGCGATTCACGCCTAACGATTTACGTAGTTGGTCTGGTGTTACGACTGCTGTGCCAAGCTCACTCACAACTATGCCTGCTGCATGATTTGCGATAATTGCTGCCTCTTCCATGTTCGCACCCGCAGCATATGCGAGAGTAAACGTTGCGATTACTGTATCTCCTGCACCAGTCACATCATATACATTCCTTGCGACAGTAGGAATATGTGAAACTTTATTTTTCTCAAAAAGGCTCATACCATGTTCACCACGTGTAATAAGTGCCGCATTACATGAGACTTTTCTTAAAAGCGCCCTTCCTGCATTAATAAGAGAATTTTCATCTTTGATTTCTATACCTGAAGCAACAGAGGCTTCATGAATATTTGGTGTGATGAGAGAAACATTTTTATAAAAATGAAAATGGCCAATCTTTGGATCAACTGAGACAAAGATATTCTCTGTCCTCGAATTCTTAAGTACCTCTCTGACAAGTTCAGAGGACACAATACCTTTCTTATAGTCAGATATGATCACTGCGTCATGGTCAGGTATCACCTTGCGTATGTATTCCAGAAGTCCTCTGAAAAATTTTCCATCAATCTTCGCTCTGTCCTCTTTATCAAACCTTACTACCTGTTGATTATGGGCTATTACCCGTGTCTTGACAGTCGTAGGTCTTGAACTCTGGAATACGCCTCCACATTGTATCCTCTTTTCCTCAAGTATATTCATCAGAACTTCTCCAGCCCTGTCATTACCTGTCACCCCTACAATCGTCGAGTGACCTCCAAGCGCTATTACGTTATGGGCGACATTAGAAGCACCCCCAAGGAAAAAATCCTCATCCGTCACTTCAACAATAGGCACAGGCGCCTCTGGAGATATTCTGTTCACTCTTCCCCGTATATAGCGGTCGAGGATCAAATCTCCGATGACGAGTATTTTTTTCTTCTTAAGTTCTCTCAGAATTTTGCTGTACGTCATGTGTTCCCTTCGTTTATGTGGTATTTTATTCCTTTTTGACTTACTAATCAAGCAGCCACAATGCGGGCGTTTCTCTTGCAAGTTCAAAACTGATAAAAAAGGCTAACGAGGGGACAAGAATCAGATTGAAAATTATCTTTTTAATGAGCTCCATCCTCACCGTTTCCGTTCCTTTTAACATGCCTACGCCACTGATTGCTCCAATGATGCAGTATGTTGTTGAAACGGGCATTCCCAGAAATGTGAAGAGTAATACACAACTTCCTGCACCGAACTGGGCAGCAAAACCTGAAAAAGGATCCAGAGTGGTTATTCCTTTCCCGATTGTTTCTATGACACGGTGGCTTAAGATAAACGCACCAAGAAATACAAAAAGGGACCCCATTAACGACGCTGGTACTTCTTTAATCGCTCCGGAATAGATGACCGGTCCTAAAATAGTCGCAAGCTCATTTGCTCCGGTATTGTACGCAATCATCATTCCGCTTATGAGTAATAAAATTCTGATAATTTTCTCAATTTGAAGGAACGACAATTTTGAAAGTGTCTTCTCCATTATTCTATAGAGAATGTGGCCGAAAAAGAAGGCAATAACAGGAGATATAATCCACGAAATAATAATTTTTAAAAGAGATATAAAATTTACGTCGACAGCTGATCCAATCCCTGACCCTACTAAACTTCCAATGATTACCTGATGGGTAGAAAGGGGTAATTTCCTCCAATTAGAATAGATGATTAATACTGCTGCTATAGTTATCGAGGTATTTAAAATAAAGAGATTTGGTTCTAACAGGTCTTTTCCGACTGTCTTCATCACCTTTTGACCCGATAATAAAATGCCCATCAGAACGAGGAATCCGAAAAGAAATAAAGCCTTTCGCAACTTTATTATCCCTGTACCTATACACACTCCAAGGGCGTTTGATGTATCATTTGAACCTATTCCGAAGGCTATTAAAAGGCAGGCAGCTACGGGAATTAATTCTTCCATTGAGGAGAACAATCACATATATAAAATTTTTTATTATAGTGCTCTATCATAGCTGTTTTACAATTTGGTATAGAGTAACGAAACTGGTAATAAAAATTTATTTCAAACTTATTTTTATTGCGGTGAGATAATCACTGGCATCTTCAATCACGTCACTCACGTGTGTAAGATATGATATAAAATCTGCGAGTGTTTTCCCCTCCCAGAAGTTTTTTATCTCTTTTTTTCTCAGCTTTTTGAGCAGATCAAATTTTATTTCATCAACTTTCTTCTCATAAATCCTGACTGCCAGGTTTTTCTCTCTTAAATCTCCTTTCCCGAATAATGTTTCAAAGGCGATCAAAAGCATTTCACACATCTTTGAGTTTATATCAGCGATCTTAATGCAATCCTCTTCTATTTCTTCATCTAATTGTAAATTTAAATTTT
The DNA here is from genome assembly GCA_016873595.1 of Nitrospira sp. Classification (GTDB taxonomy): domain Bacteria; phylum Nitrospirota; class Thermodesulfovibrionia; order Thermodesulfovibrionales; family SM23-35; genus VGWZ01. The sequence goes on along the minus strand of VGWZ01000083.1, from coordinate 5,649 downwards.
CAAATTCATAGGCAGCGTCTTCCAGGACATCAAAGGCTTCATCCACTATTTCAACAAACCTGCATATACTCGAACGGAGGAATGGTAAAAAAGCCCCTTCATAAATTTTTGAAACTATTTCTCGCCTGACACTGTCTCCTTCCCTCTCAAGATCAGGGACACAATACACCAAATCCCTGTCACGTTCTTCAAGTGCCTTATGGAAACAATCTGAAGCAGACCAGAGGATTCTTATATGTGTCTTTATTTTTTCTAAGACCTTTTGCTCTGCTTTACCGCCAAAGAGCATTTTTTCAATACCCATAGTCAACTTCCTTTTGCCTTTTGTATCAATGCCGCACCCATAACATCTAATAGGGCAACGACCCCGACGACCTCAACCCCGTCACATACGAAAGCCCTGGAAATATTATAGTTTTTCAATAAACTGATAATATGTTCTAATTCCATAGCTCTATTAATACAGATCAGCGGCTTTTCTGCAATTTCATCAACTTTTGTTTTTTTAACATCAAGATTTTTACCGATCACTTTAAACACAATATCCCTCGCAGTGATCACTCCGTAAGTATCCTTTTCTTCTTTTGGTCTTACCACCAGAGACCTGAGCCTTTTGTCAATCATTCTTTCAATGGCATCATATACCAGGGCATCAGCTTCAATAAACTCTATTTTTTTGACCATTATTTCTTCAGCTTTCATATCTCACCTCCAAAAATATTTGGCTATAGTTTAGCAAAAATAAACATCAATGTGAAACAACTTTATAGAAACACACCTTCTTTTTTACAGGGGTGTACAACATCAAAACCCTTGAAATAGAGATTCAAATCTATTACAATTATAAAAAGACCGGATCGGAGGAGGGTCAAGATGAAGGTAGAACATTATTCATTTGGCAAAATAATTATTGACGGGAAGACCTACACCTCTGATGTCATTATTTATCCAGAAAGAGTTGATTCTTCATGGTGGAGAGAAAAAGGGCATTACCTTCAGATAATTGATTTGTCCGATGCGGTCAATGCAGGGCCTGAAATCCTTATAATAGGCACGGGTTATTTCGGGAAAATGACGGTCCCGAAAGAAACACTATCACATCTCGAATCAAAGGGTATCGAGGTTCACGTTGAACATACAAAGAAAGCAGTTGAGCTCTTCAATACATTTCAGAATGATAAGGGCGTCATTGCAGCCTTGCATTTAACCTGCTAATAGCTCTCTCTTTATTTTCTTTGAGATAAAATCTGCTCGCCTCAAGGGTTCGGGAATTCGATATATATTCGTACAGCCAAGTACAATCTTTATTGAATTTTTCAGATTAATTCTATGCCCAAGTGAAACAAAAACTGGCTTCACGTTATCCTTTGTCCGCAAAACCACACCAATGATCTTTCCATTATATCTTAGAGAAGACCTACTCCCTTTTTTCAACCCAGGCTCTCTGTAATTTCCGACCAGCCTTGATTTTGCACATCCAATGGTTGGAATATCAATGAGCACACCAATATGTGATGCAATTCCCAATCCCTTTGGATGTGCAATTCCTTGACCGTCGAAAAGGATTACATGGGGTTTAATCTTCAAGCTGCTCATGGCTTTAATAATTGCAGGGCCTTCTCTGAAAGACAAAAAACCCGGTATATAGGGAAAGGATACCTCTGTTAATGAATATGCCTCTTCGATAAGAATTATCTCAGGGTACCTATAAAGGCATGCGACCCCTATAATCTTATCCACAAAAAATGCTGCATCAACACCTGCGATATATTCCGGACTTTTTCTGAGGGGAGTGATTCTTACCTTCTTCTTAAGAACCTCTTGAATCTTTTTTGCTTCAGTTATATTTTTCGGCCATTTCATAGATAAAGAATAATACAAAATATGTTAAAATTTCATATATGGACCTTCATCAGCTCAGGGTATTTGCCTCAGTTTTCAAAAGTAAAAGCTTTTCAAAGGCATCTGGAGAGCTATACCTTACACAGCCAACCATAAGTGACCATATCAGGTCACTGGAGGAAGAATTAAGCTGCAAACTTTTTGACAGATTGGGCAGAACAATCATTCCTACCAGAGAGGCAGAGGTTTTATACAGCCATGCAATGGAAATTATAGAAAAAGCTAACACGCTCAAAGAGGCTATCGGGCAATTCAAGAAAGAGGTCACTGGAGAGTTGGTCATTGGTGCAAGCACAATCCCGGGCACATACCTACTGCCTTCCCTGATGGCAGCATTCCAGAACAGATATCCATCCGTTTCATTTCAGATTCTTATATCTGATTCAAGGGGCATCGTTGACAGAATTTCAAAACAAGAATTACTTCTGGGAATTGTAGGGGCAAAACTCGGTAATGAACAGATACACTACATACCGTTTGTGGAAGATGAGCTCATCGTCGTCTCTTCACCTTCTTTGATAAAGTCCAGCAGGATACCATTAAAGGAGCTAATCAAGTTCCCCATGGTCTTACGAGAGGAAGGTTCAGGAACACGAAGAGAGACAGAAAAAATCTTGGAAGGCAAAGGAATCTCTCTTGAGAGCATTAAAATTGCGGGTATTTTCGGTTCTACTGATGCGATAAAACAGGCGGTAAAAGCAGGAATGGGATTTTCTATTCTGTCAAAGTTTGCTGTAATTGATGAATTAAAACATAAAATACTCAAAGAAATAAAACTTACAGATATCCATATGAAACGAAGATTTTATATTATAACCCATAAAAAAAGGACACTCCCTCCGGCATACGCCGTATTTTTAAAACATATCACTGCTGAATCAAAGAGTATCTGAATCCCAGCAAAGCCACATTCCCTATAAATTTTGCTTTTCTAATAGATATAATCTATTTGACATATTGATTATATCTATATTAAATTAACCGGGCAGAGGACACTTCCATGCCTCAAAATCATTTTATTCTGAATGGGAAGGAGGAATAATACTATGTCCTATCTTAAAAGTTTCTTTGGAACCCGATGGGGTATTATTTTGGTGGGCGCATTTATCGGTGTTTTTGCGGCATTGCTTCAGAAGTGGGGTAACCCGCCAAACATGGGGGTCTGTGTCGCCTGTTTTGAAAGGGATATAGCCGGGGCATTGGGGCTACACAGGGTAGATGTAGTCCAATACATTCGCTCGGAGGTTATTGGCTTCGTTTTTGGCTCATTGATCTCTGCCTATATCTTTAAAGAATTCAGGCCGAGAGTTGGTTCTGCCCCCATTGTACGTTTCATTTTAGGATTTTTCGCAATGATCGGTGCCCTTGTCTTTCTTGGTTGCCCATGGCGTGTACTTCTTAGACTTGCAGGGGGTGATGGTAACGCAATCCTTGGTCTTTCAGGGCTCGTGGTAGGAGTAGCTGTAGGAGTCCTCTTCCTTAAAAAGGGCTATTCTCTGGGAAGAAATCAAAGAACCTTTACCTCTGTAGGCTGGTTATTACCTTTAATTATGGCCTCTCTGTTAGCCTTCCTTATCATTGCACCACTGATGGGCGATGGCGGGAAATCTGGACCTATATTCTTCAGTGAAAAAGGACCTGGCTCTATGCATGCTCCTTTAGTCATTTCCTTGATTATCGGATTAGCTGTAGGTTTTCTGGCTCAGAGGAGCAGATTCTGCACAATGGGTGCCATCAGGGACATCATACTCGTTCGAAATTTTCACCTTGCAAGCGGAGTCTTTGCCCTTTTATTTGCAGCCTTTGTAACCAATATCATTTTAGGTCAATTTAAAGCAGGTTTTGAAGGCCAACCAATTGCCCACAACAACCACATCTGGAATTTCTTAGGCATGTCCTTAGCAGGTCTTTCCTTTGCACTGGCAGGAGGTTGTCCAGGCCGGCAATTATTCATGGCAGGCGAAGGAGATGGAGATGCTGCCATGTTTGTCATTGGCATGATCACAGGAGCAGGCTTTTCCCATAACTTTTCCTTGGCAAGCTCACCAGCTGGCCCTGGTCTTTATGGGCCGACAGCAGTGATCATAGGACTCTTAGTATGTTTATTTATAGGTTTTACTATGAGGGAAAAAGTTGAATAGAGGAGGAGAAAACACAGTGAAAAAGAATCTTAAGCATCTTTTATATTTGTCCATCGCTGGCGTGTTAATGCTGATTATGAATATATCATATGCTGATTCTCAGTCGCCTTGGAACATTTATCAAGCCACGCTGATGGAGTCTGGTCAGAAAACGCCAGAGATATCGACCGAAGAGCTACAGAAGATTCTGACAGAGAAAAGCGCTATGGTGTTCGATGCACGTCCATTTAAGGAATATGCAGTCAGCCATATTCCCGGTGCAGTTAACCTATCTGCCAAGCCTGGCGTAGACAAGGCCCTCTATGTCTCGGATGTTGCCGAAGTCGGCAGAATTCTCAAAGGGGACAAGGAAGCGCCAATTGTCATCTACTGTAACGGCCCGTATTGCGGCAAAAGCAAGCGGCTTCCTGTTGAACTTCTTGATGCTGGTTACAAGAATGTGCGCCGCTATCAACTCGGCATACCAGTCTGGCGTGCCTTGGGCGGAGTAACTCAAATCGAGTCATTGGGAGTTAAATATGTTCTTGAGAATGATAAAACTGCGGTATTCCTTGATGTCAGGGAACCCGACGAGTTCAAGGCAGGTAGCATAGCGGTTGCAAAGAATCTGCCACGTAGTGGTGTTCAGCCCGGCAAGAAGGATGTTGGCGAGATTAAATTGGCTAAAAACGATGGACGCCTGCCTGTTGATGACCATAATACCCGCATCATTGTATTCGGCAAGGATGCCAAGCAGGCTTTGGAGGTTGCCAAGGCCCTCGCATGGGAGGCATTCCACAATGTAGCTTACTTCAATGGAACATTTGAGGAGCTTAAGGCATCAATCGGCAAATAATTCGGGTGAATGATAAGAAAGAATATGATAAAAAAAGAGAATTATAAACATTATAACACTATTCGGAGGAGGTAACACATGGCTGAGCATGTTGACGCGAGAGGGCTTTCCTGCCCCCAACCGGTGATACTGGCACACCAGAAGATGAAGGAACTCGGAAAGGGTATGCTTGAAGTAATGGTGGATACAGATACTTCACGTGAGAATGTAAGCCGCCTGGCAAGAAACAAGGGATGGGAGGTTGTAGAGACTAAAAAAACAGAAGATTCAGGGTATGTTCTCATCCTGAAAAGGGATTGAATTTGAAAGGCAAAAAAAAGGGAAGAAACAGTAAAAATGACAGGGGTTTTCTCGTATTTCACAATACGAGCGAGGTCATAAGGGCAGAAGCGATTTTGAGAAAAAAAGGATGGAATGTCCGTGTCATGGGTCCGCCTCCTGAGCTTCGCACTGGCTGTGACCTGGTCATCGAATTTCCTCTTGTGGAACAACTGAATATCTTCAGGATCCTTAAGGAAAACAGGATGCCTCCTTTAGAAATGGTTCCAGTGGATAATCCACTCATGAAGCCAGTAGATTTAATCAGGACCAAGGAATATGGAGATTATATTATGGTTCGGGCTGCCAATATGAAGTTGACTGTCGAGAAAAATACCTTGAAGATCGTAAATATTTCTGGTGGAGGCTGCCCTGATGTTCCTTATGTAGCTGAGGAACTTATTGGGAAAACCCTGAAGGATGCGCCCTCTCCAAAGGAAATAGGACATACTC
>VGWZ01000082.1 GCA_016873595.1 Nitrospira sp. | reverse complement strand
CCGCATTGACAAGCTCATGAAGTTTTAGTTTTATCTCATGTCTTGCGATTGCCCTTTCTTCCTCTGTACTGATACGACCACTCTTCAGAATCCTGAAAGGAGGGTTTGATACAACAAGGTCGAAAGAAAGAGCAATTGGTGATGCGCCAACATTTTTTATTTCTCTAATATCTGCTTTGATCACTTTCACCCTATCTTCAAGTGAATTTAAAACAATATTTTTCTCTGCAAGCATGGCAAGGTTATTCTGAACCTCAAACAGGGCAACCTCTGCATCGGGATATTTTTTTGCAAGCAAAATTCCTACAATTCCTGACCCGGATCCAAGATCAGCAATACCGTTTACCTTCTGGAGATTCACGAAGTCATAGAGAAGAAGAGCATCTACAGAAAAACGGTATCCTGTTCTTGACTGATATATTTTTATGTTTCGTATAGTGTCGAGCGTGACATCCATACTTGTTAGTTTACCTTAATTTCAGATTATAAGCAGGGCTGGATTGAGTATATCACAACAATTCTTTCTCTTAAAACGATTTGTATCATCTTATGATATTTTGCAGCAAATAACAAAGAGTCTCTTGTGAGTTCCCAGGGGTGTCGTCTTTCGCAGACTTCAATCTGTTATAATGTGTTTATATCCAATGAAATTAACGGGAAAGGATTCGTTGCATGTTTGCATTATATGGAAAAAACCCGAGATGTCTCTGGTGTGGAAAAAATAACAGAAAAAAATTTAAAGAAATTACAATGACTATTAAAAAGTCAGACCCTCAGCAGGAGAGCGCTATTGTTTGTTCAGAGAAGTGCGAACAATCAGTCTTTGCTACGTGTCAATTTATTGAGAGAAATTTATTTTCATTTTATAAAGGAATCGCTTTAGGTATCGTTTTTGGATTATCCGGTCTCCTTATTCCAATATTCGGGCAAAAAATCTTGTTCATTTCTCTTATAGGAGTCTTCATCATAGGATTAACCTTTCTCATCTTTCCCTTTGTCACACCACAAACCGTGAAGATGTTTGGATTGAGGGCGGGAATGGTTTTTGGTAGGATAAGCGGAATAGTGCTATTACTGATGGGGATTATATTAGTTTTTCATCTATCATGATATAAACTGAATGAAAACGAAGGAGCGTATCATTGGATAAACTGATCATTCAGGGCAGTAAGAAACTTAAGGGCGAAGTTGAGATAAGTGGTGCAAAGAATGCAGCACTTCCTATAATTGCTGCGTCCCTTCTCACATCCGGTTTTAGTACTGTCAATATGGTACCTGATTTGAAGGATGTGACCACCATTGGCAAACTGCTCACCTATCTCGGTGCAGAGTTCCACTATGAAAAAAGAAAAGCTTTTATACATACAGAAAAGATTCGCACACTTGAGGCTCCCTATGACCTTGTGAGGACAATGCGTGCATCAATCCTCGTACTCGGGCCATTACTTGCGAGATTCGGTAAAGCAAAGGTATCGCTTCCTGGAGGATGTGCGATTGGTGCAAGACCTATAAACCTCCATCTAATGGGTCTCGAAAAAATGGGTGCAGATATAAAACTTGAATCAGGCTATGTCATCGCAAAAGCAAAGAGGCTTAAAGGTGCATCAATTTATCTTGATATCCCCTCGGTCACAGGCACCGAAAACCTGATGATGGCTGCAGCTCTTGCGAAAGGCAAAACAATACTGGAAAATGCTGCGAGAGAGCCTGAGGTGATAGATCTCGCAAATGCTCTCATCACGATGGGTGCAAAGATTCAAGGTGCAGGTGAGAGCATCATAGAGATAGAAGGAGTTGATGAACTGAAGCCGATACACTATTCAATTATTCCTGACAGGATTGAAGCAGGAACGTTTATGACGATCGCGGGTATCACAGGCAGTACCATCCTTATTAAAGGGTGCAGGATGGATCATCTTGATGCCCCTATGATGAAGCTTAAGGAAGCAGGTCTTGTATTTGAGCATGTGTCAGATGGTATACGTGTCCTTGGACCCTCCAGACCAAAATCTGTTGATCTGAAGACAAGGCCATATCCCGGTTTTCCAACAGATATGCAGGCACAATTTATGGCACTCATGAGCATTGCTGACAGGACAAGCATCATCAAAGAGACGATCTTTGAAAACAGGTTTATGCATGTTGCAGAACTGAGGAGGATGGGAGCTGATATCACTGTAGAAGGCGGAACTGCAACAGTGAGAGGAATTGAAAAGCTCAAAAGCGCTCCTTTAATGGCGACTGATTTAAGGGCAAGTGCATCACTTGTTGTCGCAGCGCTTGCTGCAAAAGGGGAAACGACAATACACAGGCTTTATCACCTTAAGAGAGGATACGAAAAGATGGAAGAAAAGCTTCTCAGGCTTGGAGCAGAAGTGAGGAGAGTTAAGGAGTAAGAGCAGATTTAAGTCCATAGATTAACAAGGCCATCCTTTTATAATCGAGGGTATTTGCTGTATCTCCTGCAGAGTGATAGTGAGGATTTCTATAAAATGCAGTATCAGTAATCATGAACGCTTGATAGCCAAAATCCCAGAACGATGCGTGGTCAGAAAAGTCAACACCAGGAACAATGGATAACGTGTTGATGGACTCCACTGGAAGTGTTGATGCTTTCATAAATGCATTTTTTACTCTTTTTGTAAACGCCTTTGATGGGATATTCCCTACAAATGCAATAAAGTTTCCTTTTTCAGGATAAAACCACTTAAAGAATGGGAATGGATAGTACTGACAGCCTTCCCTGTCACAATAATAACCGATCATCTCAAGGGATATCATACCTTCAACCTTTACCTTTTCTTTTTTAAGGCTCTTTGCATATATATAACTCCCCATATGTCGTGTCCTGAATACAGGTGGTTCTTCGAGGGTAAATGCAACAAATCGAATTGTCTTTGTAGAAGGTTTGATGACAGTCAGTCTTATGAGCTCGAGCAAGCCTGCAACTCCGCTCGCATTGTCATCAGCGCCGGGCGTACCAGATACCGTGTCATAGTGTGCACCTACGACAAGAATTTCACCTGGTCTTCCTCGCCCCCTAATCTCACCTATGATATTATGATAGTTATTTCCTGAATAGCTGAACGTCTGTCTTTTTACCTCGCACCCATAAGAGCGGATTTTGTCTTCGATATACTCAGCAGCCCTCTCAAGTCGCTCTAAATCGTGATAACTCCTTTGTCCGATTTTTTCTGAGAGAAACCGCACTGTTACTTCACTATTTGTCTCTATCTCTTTTAAGTCATCCACAGTGTACATCTATAGCTGTAAATCATCAATAACCAATCGTTTAAATAAGTCTCAAACATGGAATTTCATTGTTTATAATTTATCCCTCTTTCGTATTTAAGTTAAAAAAGAGTTTCAATCACATACAAAATAAAACCTCTAAAAATAATATCCTTTCATAACATCAACACAAAAATTCCTGGAAATTTTCAAAAGTCCTTCTGGATTCCCGTTTTCACGGGAATGACAAAAGGGGCATGAACAACAGACATTAAGACAATGAATGAATGCGTCATTCCTGCGAAAGCAGGAATCCAGATAGTTTTAAATCTCTTATATGTTTTTCAGCTTTTTCACGAAATAACATAATTTGTCTTGTTATTGGAATTTGGTATTTGGTCATTCCCGGATTGAGTTATCTTATATATGCCTCGGTAACATATCTTCGCATCATCCTATGGCTATTAAAGTAATACGCATTTTTACCTATTGCATTCTGCATCATTCTAACCCATAGGTGCCTATTAGTATAAAAAAGAGGGATAATGATATGTTCGAGTTTGTGGTAAAGGTCCTCAGCATCTCTGGTATCCATTATTAAATCATCAAGGTTTTCCTCTGTAGAGCTCGGACCAATAGACCAGCCTGTAAACCCTTCTATATGGCCCTCTATCCACCAGCCGTCAAGCACGCTGAAATTCAATACCCCATTGTGTGCTGCTTTCATGCCGCTTGTACCTGACGCCTCTCTTGGCCTTAAAGGAGTGTTAAGCCATACATCAACGCCAGAGACGAGTTTGAGCGCAATGTCCATATCATAATTGTTGAGATACACCATCTTAATTTTATCTTTGAGTCTTTCTTTAAAAAAGAATATTTTCTCAATCAGTTTCTTCCCGGCATCGTCTTGCGGATGAGCTTTCCCTGCATAGACAATCTGAAGTTTCTCTGCGCCAATCCTCTCGAGCCTGTCAATATCGCTGAAGAGCAGGTCAGCCCTTTTATATGCAGTTGCCCTTCGTGCAAATCCAATGGTAAGAGTATTGATGTCGAACTCAACCCCTGTTTCTCCTTTAATGTAGTCAAACAGGTTCTTTTTTGCCTCAATATGTGCATTCCATAACTCTTCATCAGGGATACGACCAATCCTCACAAATACCTCTGGTTCATTAGCCCAACCAGGTAAATACTTATCGTATATTTTTTTAAAACTTTCATATGTCCATGTATATGAATGAACACCGTTGGTGATCGCGTTAATTTCGTACCCGGGGAACATATTCCGTGAAACTTCGCTATGTTTTTTTGCAACACCGTTAATATATTCACTCAGATTAAGTCCAAGAAGGGTCAGATTAAGGTGTTGATGGCCACCAAGCTCTTTTAATACATTAAGGGGTATCGGCTCTCCCATAATCTTTTCGACGAGGTCATAAGGGAATTTATCATGGCCTACCTCAACAGGGGTATGAGTGGTAAATACGCAGAGGTCTTTGACCTTATCTATATCCCATACAAGCTTTTCATCCCAGACATCTTCTATGGGCCGTTTATACATATTAAGGAGTTCGATCGTGAGGAGACTCGAATGGCCTTCATTCATATGATATTTCTTTATCTCAAAACCAAGCTCGTGAAGCATTCTCACTCCACCGATACCAAGGACAATTTCCTGTTTTAGCCTGTATGCAATGCCATCGCCATAGAGATAAGAAGTAATCTCCCTATCCTCAGGTGCATTTTCCTCCACATCTGTGTCAAGAAAGAAGATAGGAATACTCCCGCTTGTCAAACTTTTTACGTTAAACTGCCACGCCTGTACCGTAACATCACGGCCTTCGATCTGAACGGTTACCTTAGTGGGAAGGAGAGCCATATACATTGAAGGATCCCATGAAACAGGATGCACTATCTGTTTCCCCTTTTTGTCTAATTCCTGTCTGAAATATCCTTTCTTGCTTATAAGGGTGACTGCAATCATCGGAAGTTTAAGGTCAGCGCCTGATTTTATGGTATCTCCTGCGAGCACACCTAAACCACCGCTGTAAGTGGGGATGTCGTTCTGGATACCTATCTCCATTGAGAAGTAGGCTATCTTTGGTTCTTTTGTAAGTTTAAGAAGCTCATCGAGTAGAGAATTCATAGAAAGATATTTTAAGATAAATGTGATAGAAAAGTGGAAAATTTTTAAAGAGGCTTATATTATATCCCCAACTTCACAAAAACCTTTTTCTTAATAAACTCTATGACTCGTTTCACCTCTTCTCTCATCTGTTCTTTTCTGATGCCTTTTTCAAGATAAATGTCATCTTTAATTTTTTTGCTTAAAAATCCCTCCAGATAATATTTCTCAAAAAATTCTTCTGGGATCTCATCAGGAATTTCAACCTCATTCATGAGAGACCAGGTGAGTGTCCACGCCTTTGCAACATTCGCACTCTCATATCCACCTCCACCCAATGCAATCCACTTCGGAGACATCTCTTTTATCTTCTTTACCACCTCACAAAATCCGTTATTTGTATAATTTAAATGCGCGAGAGGATCAGAATAAAAAGAATCCACGCCAAGCTGTGTTACCACGATATCGGGCTTAAATTTTTTTATAAGTGGAGGGACAACCTCATCAAATGCATAGACAAAGAGTTCATCGTCAGAAAAAGGAGGCATAGGGATATTTACAGAGTATCCTTCTCCTCTGCCAGTACCTATCTCATTCTCAAAACCTGTACCAGGGAAAAGCATCCTTCCGGTCTCATGTATGGATATGGTAACTACTTTATCTGAATTGTAGAATGCATACTGAACTCCGTCACCATGGTGGGCATCAATATCAATATACGCAATCCTTCTTCCTCTATTTAAAAGTGACATTATCGCAATCACAATATCATTGATGTAACAAAACCCTGAAGCCCTTGAGGGCATCGCATGGTGAAGTCCTCCTGATATGCTAAAGGCAATATCAACATCTCCATTATCCACCAGAGATGCTGCCTGCAAAGATGCTCCTGTGACAAGCCTGGACCAGTCTAAGAGACCCTTAAAAATAGGATTGTCGCCTGATCCAATGCCATAATGATATGCATCAGGCACTTCAATCCCCAAATTCGCAGTCTTTAATATTTCGAGGTATTCTTTACTATGGAACATCAATAATTCTTCATCCTCTGCTCTTTTTGCTTCGATGTATCTCGCATTGGGAAGAGAGAGAAGTTTATATGCGTGAATAAGCTCACAGGTGAGTTTGAGCCTCTCAATCCTTAATGGATGGGTCAGACCATAGTTAAATTTTAAAAGCTCATCAGTGTATATAAAAGCTGTCTTTATCATTTAATGGAGTTAATCACTTTCCTTATTTATTAGATACAGAGCTTGTCTAAAAAACTTACTTTTTGTATCCCTGAACTTGTTTCAGGGTCTCATAACCTATTTTATTAGATGCTGAAATAAATTCAGCATGACAACTTTTGCTAGTTTTTAGATAGGCTCTATAGCGCTAATGTTGTCATTGCGAGCGAAGCGAAGCAATCTGTTTGCATAGCTGTCATCCTGAGGGAAAAGCCCGAAGGATCTCAATGAGATTCTTCGCGGAGTTTACCCTGAACTGTCTATTGAGATTCTTCGGCTTCGCCTCAGAATGACAGAAGGCGAAGGGCTCAGAATGACACTTCGCGTGAGATTGCCACGGTCGATGCGACCTCGCAATGACTGATTAATTCCACAATTTAATTCCCAAGCACCTCTCTCACCTTTCTTAAAAGCTTTGTTGGTGAGATAGGTTTTAAGACAAACTTTAATCCCTCTTCAAGGATTCCTTCTTTTTGGATAGTATTTGCAGCATAACCACTCATAAAAAGTGCCTTGATTTCAGGTCTTGTCTTTCTTATCTCTTCATACACCTCTTTTCCGTTCTTCTTCGGCATGATTACATCGAGAAGAAGAAGCTGGACTTTGTCTTTGTTCTCAATGAATCTCTTCACAGCATCCTCTCCATTCCCTGCCTCTATCACTGTATACCCGAATTCCTCAAGCACACTCTTTGTGAACGTTCTCACGTCTGCATCATCCTCTGCCAAAAGTATCGTCTCTGTTCCGCCTATTGTAATAGTAGTTTCAGTCGGTTTTCTTTCTTCAACCTCAGATGTGGTTAGGGGTAAATATATCTTAAATGTTGTGCCCTTCCCAAGTTCGCTATATACGTTGATATAGCCGTTATGTTGTTTGATTATCCCATATACCATTGAAAGCCCAAGTCCTGTGCCTTTTCCAACCTCCTTAGTTGTAAAGAACGGTTCAAATATTTTTTCTCTTATATTTTCATCCATACCTTCACCTGTGTCAGTAACAGAAATAAGGGCATACATTCCAGGCTTACCATAACCATAGGTCTTTATGTATTCCTCACCTAATTCAACAAGCTCTGTCCCCATTGTTAAAAGCCCTCCATCAGGCATGGCATCACGTGCATTGTTGGCAAGGTTCATTAATACCTGCTCTATCTGACTACTGTCTGCCATTATTGTTAAATCTTCACTTGCACCTGCCTCTCTTTCAAATCCCTTTTCGCCCTCCTTTTCAAATAATCCCCCTCTGTCCCCCTTTAGTAAAGGGGGATGAAGGGGGATTACAGGGGGTGTGGTTGGATAGAGGATAATCCTGAGTTCTATGTCTTCACTAATAAGCCGTAAGAGAAGTTTCTCTACTCTTCTTACTATCTCATTCAGTTTTACTGGTTTCAGGTTAATAATCTGTCTTCTGCTGAAGGCAAGGAGGCCATGTGTCAAGCTGGCAGCCCTTTCTGATGATGCAAGTATCTGGTCTACATTATGCCTTAATGGATCATTCTTTGGTATTTTCATCTGTAAAAGACTTCCATAGCCTATTATTGCTTGCAGAATATTGTTAAAATCATGGGCAATACCTCCTGCAAGTTGACCAACTGCCTCCATCTTCTGGGCTTGAAGAAGCTGCTGTTCGAGCTTTCTCTGCTGTGTCACATCCCGCATGATTCCACGATACTCTGTAATTTTTCCTTCTTTATCTCTGTAAGGTGTGGCTGTCGATAATAAC
>VGWZ01000081.1 GCA_016873595.1 Nitrospira sp. | reverse complement strand
CTTCTTACTATTACTATCTGTTCTTACTAAAATCAAAATGATTTGTGATATACTTTTAATATGAGCAGATTTGCTGAATATATTGAGGGCTGGAAAGAAAAAGAAAGACTTTTAGAAATAAGACTTTCCTCTTTGCGTAGCAAAGTGTGGGAACTTCTTCCTGCAGTAGCCGACAGACTCAAGTCCCTTGGTGCAAAAAGGGTTATTGTTTTCGGATCACTCATTGAAGGGGAGTTCAATTTAGATTCTGATATAGACATAGCAGTAGAGGGATTACCTGAGTGTAATTATATTGAGAGTATCATCGAGATTGAAAAAATTCTTACACCTGCACATATTGATTTTGATTTAATTCTTTACGAAAGGTCACATCCATGGATAAAGGATAAGGTAAACAAAGGTAAGATATTATGACAAAAGAAAAGGCATTGGTATTTATCAGTGAGACAGAAAGGGAGATGTTACTCCTTAAACAATGCATTGAGACAATTGGCAAAAGGCTTTCATCATTAAAAGAAAAAGCCAGCAAGGAGGAAAGAGCAGTATATGTTGAAAGCCTTGCAATAAATCTGCACAGTTTTTATGAAGGCATCGAGACCATTTTTGAGAAGGTTATGGACTTTACAGGTGAAGAAAAGCCATCGGGCCAAGAATGGCATAGAGAAGTTATCGAGAGAATGACGCTACCGATAAAGAGACTTCGCCCGGAAGTGATATCTGTTGATACCGCTAAAAAACTTGATAGCTACAGGACATTTCGTCACAAGATAAGACATATTTACGGTTTTATGATAGTCACTGAAAATGTGATCACAATTGCAGAAAAGGCATGGGAGAGCTTTGAATCTTTTGAGAGAGATGTTAAAAATTTCATCTCCTTTGCTGAAGAGATTACAAATATTTGATGTTTCCATAGCTCCAATCTACCTGTACCACTCATTTTTGCTTCTTGTCACATACCAGTGGATAAAATCGTACCAAATGCCGAGTGGTGCTTTTTCTACACCCTTGAACCTCTTATGAAGCACTGGGAGGGCATCGGGAACATAAAGGAATGTATAGGGCTGGTCTTCCACAAGAATCTCATGCATCTTGTGGTAAATCTTTTTTCTCTTTTTTATATCAAAGGTTTTTCTCCCCAACAGAAGGAGCCTGTCAACCTCTTCATTCTTGTATGAGATAAAATTAAACTCCCCTTCCCTTGTCTTCGAAGAATGCCATATATCATAGGCATCAGGGTCTCTTGATAACGCCCAACCCATAATAACTGCCTCGAAGCGTTTCTTATCTATAAATTCATGAAGCATTGCCTGCCACTCAAGCACCCGTATGTTTATATCAATGCCAACCTTTTTTAGATTTTCTTTTATTATCTGTGCTGTCTTGAGTCTCGCCTCATTCCCCTGATTTACAAGGACGGTGAAACTAAAGGGTTTTCCCTCCTTTTCAAGAAAACCGCTCTTCCCCTTCTTCCATCCTGCCTGAGCAAAAAGCATCTGTGCCTTCTCGGGGTTATACTCGAGGTCTTTTGTGCCTGGATTGTAAGCCCATGATTCTGGTGGAAAAGGGCCTGTGCAGGGGACTCCATAACCGAGGAGAACCCCATCGATAATATCCTTCTTGTTTATCGAATGGGTAAGGGCTTGTCTTACTCTTTTATCAGAAAACTTCGGGTCAAGGAGATTATACCCTAAATATGTATATCCAAAAGCTGAATATCTGAATTTCTGAAAGTATTTGTTGAAGAATTCAGAATGTGCCTGTAGCTTAAACTGAGGTGGTGTGAGGCCCATAAAGTCTATACCACCAAATTTCAGCTCAAGGAACATTGTTGCTGTGTCAGGGATAATCCTTGCGCTGAATCTGTCAATCTTTGGCCTCCCTTCAAAATATCCATCGAATGCATCAAGAACTATTTTCTGACCGGTTACCCATTCCTTCAATGTATAAGGACCGGTTCCTATAGGATTTCTATTGTATATTTCTGATGTTATATCTTTTTCTTCAAGTATATGTTTAGGTATTATACCCATCCCCCATGACTCAAGTGCAGGAGCATAAGGCTCTTTATATACCACCCTCACTGTATACTTATCAATCGCTTCAACCTTCTCTACAGGTCCATAGTTGCTACTGTAGGGCGTCGGAATCTTCGGGTCTATAATTTTCTGATAGGTAAATATGACATCGTCAGCAGTAAATTCCACGCCATCACTCCATTTCACACCTTTTCTGAGATGAAAATTTATCTTGAGGCCATCAGAAGAAATATCCCATGATTCAGCTAAATCACCGGTGATTTTTATGTCCTTGTCATATTTTGTGAGTCCATTGTATATATGACCACTGATTTCGCCTGAAGCACTGTCTGAAGCAAGAAAAGGAAGAAGTCTTTTTGCATCAGCAAGAAAACCTACTGTAATTGTGTTTGGATTTTTTATGTCAGGCTCACGACCGCAGGCGAATAATGAAAGAAAGAAAAAAGCAATGAGTCCGCCAAGGCGGGAACAATGAGTAATGAGTTTCTTATCTGTCACTGATTACTAATCACTGATCACTGATTACTACTTTTTGGTTCCTTGTGCAGGTTGTTGCGGTGCTTTCTGCTGTTCAGGTGGCTGGTCTGGCATAGGTGGTGCTGGTATTGTCTGCTTTTCTTCTGTTACAGGTGTCTTTTTTACCACAGAGCCTCCTCCTTTTGCACTAAAGACCGCTAATGTAAGGGATGTAAGCATGAATACAACTGCAACGACTGTGGTCATCTTTCCAAGAAATGTTGCAGCACCCCTGCTTCCAAAAAGTGTCTGGCTCGACCCTCCAAAAGCTGCACCAAGTTGTGCTCCTTTACCTCCCTGAATAAGAACTATGACAATAAGTAAGATACTGACAATAACATGAATTATTATTAAAAGCGTTATCATTTTCCTTCCTTGAATTTAACTATTTTGATAAAATTCTCAACCTTAAGGCTTGCACCGCCAACAAGTGCACCATCTACATCCTTGCAGGCCATCAAAGAACCAATATTCTCAGGAGTTACACTCCCTCCATATAGTATACGAATCTCATCGGCTTTATTGCCATATAAAAATCCAAGTCTTTCTCTTATATACGCATGCGCCTCCTGGGCCTGTTCAGAAGTCGCTGTTTTCCCTGTGCCGATAGCCCATATAGGCTCATAGGCCACAACTATATCTTTATCATCAATTCCCTTGAGTCCATCTGCAATCTCTTTCTGCAATACATCAAAAGTCTTCCCCGCATCTCTTTCCGCAAGAGACTCACCAATGCAGAAAATTACTCCAAGCCCGGCCTTTTTTGCAGACACAATCTTTTTGTTGACAACCTCATCTGCCTCATTGAAATACTGTCTTCTTTCAGAATGGCCGATAATGACATATCTACAGCCGATATCAACAATCATAAGGGGAGAAACTTCACCTGTGTATGCACCCTTCTCCTCATAGAACACATCCTGTGCAGCAAGGAGTATATTGGAATTCTTAAGGTTTTCAGATGCTATAGCCAGTGAGGTAAAAGGAGGTGCAAGAGCAATATCAACATCTTTCACATCTTTCACTGCAGGGACAAAACTTGATATAAACTCCCTTGTTTCAGATAAAGTCTTATTCATTTTCCAGTTCGCAGCAATAAATGGCTTCCGCATCTTGATACTTTAATTGATGAATAATTTTTATGTCAAGGTCTAAAGCCTTACCCTTCGCAACCTCAGGGCATTACTCACTACTGATACCGAACTGAAACTCATTGCTGCAGCGGCAATAATAGGGCTCAGCAAAATACCGAAAAATGGGTAGAGTATCCCTGCTGCGATCGGGACACCAAGAGAGTTGTACACAAAGGCAAAAAAGAGATTCTGCTTAATATTTTTCATGGTTGCACGGCTTAAAAACCGTGCTCTCACTATACCGCGAAGATCTCCCTTAACTAAGGTCAGGCCGGCACTTTCCATAGCTACATCTGTACCCGTACCCATGGCAATACCAACATGAGCCTGTGCAAGAGCAGGAGCATCATTGATGCCATCACCAGCCATGGCCACGACACTGCCCTGCTCTTGAAAACGCTTAATCCACTCAGCTTTTTGATCAGGCAACACCTCGGCAACAATCTCGTCAATTTGAAGTTTTTTTGACACTGCCTCAGCCGTAGTATGGTTATCACCTGTAAGCATCACTATCTTCATCCCTTCTTCATGAAGCTGGCGAATTGCCTCTGGTGTAGTCTCTTTGATAGGGTCTGCAACACCGAGGAGCCCAACAATTTCCTCATCTACTCCAACGAACATAACTGTTTGACCTTCAGTTCGCATCCTTTCTGCTCTCCCAGAAAGTTCGCCGGGGTCTGTCCCGATATCCTTAAGGAGGTTGAGATTACCAAGAGCAACATTGTGTCCGTTTACCTTACCAATAACACCTTTACCTGTCGCTGACTGGAAAGATTCAGCATTTGTGAGAACAACACCTCGTGCCTCTGCTCCCTCAACAATGGCTGCTGCCAGCGGGTGCTCACTCCCCTTCTCAAGGCTCGCTGCATAATAGAGCAATGATTTTTCGTTCCATCCCTTGATAGGAAAAATTTCAACAAGCTTCGGTCTCCCAATGGTAAGTGTTCCGGTCTTGTCTACAACAAGTGTGTTAACCTTTTTCATTAATTCTATTGTCTCGGCATTTTTGAAAAGTACCCCCATTGTCGCCCCTTTTCCGGTAGCAACCATTATCGACATTGGTGTCGCAAGGCCGAGTGCGCAGGGGCATGCAATGATAAGTACAGCAACCGCATTAATGAGTGCATAGGTAAATCGTGGCTCCGGACCTACCCATGCCCAGATAATAAAAGTTATTATCGCAATTGCTACTACAATCTGCACAAAATAAGCAGCAATCACATCAACAAGCCTCTGAATAGGTGCACGGCTGCGTTGGGCTTTAGCAACCATCTGGACAATCTGTGACAGGAGAGTTTCTGCACCAACCTTTTCAGCTTTCATAACCAGTGTCCCTGTGCCATTTACTGTTGCACCAATGATGCGATCACCAGCTTGCTTTTGCACAGGGATAGATTCACCAGTAACCATCGACTCATCTACAGCACTTGAACCTTCAATAACAATACCGTCTACAGGGACTTTTTCACCCGGTCGAACACGGAGCACATCTCCAGGACGTACCTGATCAAGAGGCACATCATCTTCTGTTCCGTCCTTCTTAATAAGGCGGGCTGTCTTTGGTGCCATTCCGAGAAGTGTTTTGATAGCTACACTGGTTCGGCTACGCGCTCTGAGTTCAAGTACCTGCCCGAGCAGTACAAGTGTCACAATAACCGCAGCAGCTTCGAAATATGTGCCTACCCCTCCTTCTTCTCCTCGGAAGGATGCAGGGAATATTCCCGGGAACAGTGCAGCAATGACGCTATAGACATACGCAACACCCACACCAATTCCGATCAATGTAAACATATTAGGACTACGGTTTATAATTGACTGCCATCCACGCACAAAAAAGGGCCACCCACCCCAGAGAACTACAGGTGTGGAAAGGAGAAATTCCAGCCACCTGAGTGCCTTTAACGATACAAAATGCTCGATAGAAAATCCTGGAATGTGGCTAAACATCGTAATAAAAACTACCGGAATTGCGAGAACTATGCTGACCCGGAAACGCCTTTTCATATCTATAAGTTCAGGGTTCTCCACTTCTTCGAGCGTTATAGTCTGGGGTTCAAGAGCCATACCGCAGATCGGACAACTTCCCGGAGCATCACGAACGATCTCCGGATCCATTGGACATATCCATTTGGTCTTCATCGAAACTATTTGAGGCACAACCTGTTCAAGTGCCATGCCACACTTCGGACATGATCCAGGTTGAGATGCCTTGACATCAGGGTGCATTGGACAGGTGTAAGTAATCTCTTTTTTTGAAATATCCTCTTCGCTTTCAACTTGACCTGTTCTGGATATATATCTTTCTGGTTCTTTACTGAATTTCTTCAGACAGTGCTCTGCGCAGAAATAATAAGTAACTCCTTTATAGTTAGATGTGGCAACTGCATCTTTCTCTTTAATGGTCATTTTACAGACAGGGTCTATAACCATAACTTATCTCTCCGCTTTTATTTCTCCCCTTACCTGAACATATTTTGCTATACCGTTTCTCGTGATCAAACCAATGACATTTCCTTTTTCTGTCACCATCAATCTTCCCTTATCTTCATTTATCATGAGTTCGAGAGCTTTCATCGCATCTTCTTCTCCAGAAACCTCCCACCTTTTATCATGCGGTGTAAAGATCTCTGATATCTTGACAATCTTCCACCTTTCTTTTGAAACATCTTTAATCTCTTTTAAGGTAAGGATTCCAAGAAATTTTCCATTACCTACCACTGGAAAGCCACCATACCCATACTTCAGGAAATATTCATTTACCGCAGTATCTATTGTCGTATCGGGAGAAATGGACACAATGTCTTTTACCATTATGTCTTTCACCTTAACGCCGGTGAGTGTCTCCTGAAGGCTTGCCTGTTGATAGCTTGCCTGTGCAGCAGTATAGAGAAACCATCCTATCAGCATGAGCCATAGGCCATTAGAAAACCCGGTAAAGATGGAGATGAGTCCAAAAATAATGAAGAATAGTGCAATCTTTTGCCCATAACTGGACGCCTTGCGGGTTGCATAAAAAAAGTCGTTAGTTTGTTTCCAGATATACGCTCTTACCACCCTTCCTCCATCCATAGGGAATCCTGGTATGAGATTAAACGCACCAAGTATGAGGTTCAGTTCTGCAAGGTACGAAAAGAGAGCTTTCACAACCTCACTTGTTACTAAATTGTAGATGATAAAAAAGACAAGTGATAGGAAGAAGCTTGAAAGCGGGCCTGCAATGGCCATTCTGAATTCAATCTTTGGATTTGCAGGCTCACCTTTCATCTGTGCAACTCCCCCAAAAATGAATAACGTAATATTTATTATTGGGAGTTTATATTTCAATGCGACAAAGGAGTGAGAAAGTTCATGGAATGCAACAGATACAAAAAGAAGTAACGCCGCAATTGTACCACTTATCCAGTAAGCTGTCACCGGCAATTGAGGTGCTGCTTTTGGAAAATAGAATGTTGACAATGACCACGTGATCAAACCAAAGATAATAAGCCATGAAAAATGGACTCTTATGGGTATCCCCATAATCTTTGCTATTTTCAGTGAACCGGCCTGAAGCGGAGTATTCATAGGCTTCCATCCCTCATAAACTCTACCACCTCCTCTGCACATCGTCCAAGCTGAACTGATAGAGTGCAAATAACAAAATACCCTCTGTCATTGCAAAACAATGTTAGTGTTTTTTCTTAATCAGTGTTTGTGAGGATCAGTTTTGGGAATCTCCTTTGCAGGGATTTCCTCTTTCTTCATCTCCTCTTTTTTGGGATCACCCGGTGGTGGTGCCATCATGCATTTTGTCATCATACCGCGCATCTCGGACATCATCTTATCCATTTTCTCAATCCTCTTATCCATTTCCTTCATCATTTCTTTCTTTTCAGCAGGGTTCACCCCTTTTATCATCTGCTGCTGCATCTTCATTATATCTACCATCATCTGCATCATATCCCGCATCATCATATGCTGCCCCATCATCATCTGCTGGTGCATCTGCATCATCGGCATCATGGGCATTTTCATCCCCTCTCCCATCATCATGCCCTGGGGTCTCATTTCACCTTTCGGCTCTCCCATCATACCACCCATCTGCGCATAAACTGAACCACTCAAAACAAATAAAAATAAGACAAACAAAACAATTATCAGCTTTTTCATTTTCTCCTCCTTGTCTATCCACCAATTGTAAAACATTTTCTCACTTTGAAGGGCAGATGTGCTGATAAAAGCTTTTCCAGCAACACCTTATAGTCCTTTAGTCCGTCAGAGGCGGACCAGCCAGCCTTTCTTTAAAATGCACGTAAAGCTATGTCTGCATTCATGTGTATCATAATAAAATATTGTTGCTTTGAAAAGGTTTTATCAGTATGTCTACCCTCTATTTTATGCAATGTTTAGGTTTATTTCTCTCCTTTTCCGACAAATTTTCCAGGTTCCTTGTCAAATTTTTCTTTGCATCCCTTTGCACAAAAATAATAGGTTTTCCCTTTGTACACGCTTGTGGCAGCAGCCTTTTTCTCATCTACATTCATATTGCAAACCGGATCTTTTGCCAACTCATTCACCCCCTCTCTTGTTAGTTTAATAAAACTCTTTCATTGTAGCTTCTACTCTCGAAAACTCAAAAGACTGCTTTACCAGTGGTTTATCCTTAATGGTTGGTATCCTCT
>VGWZ01000080.1 GCA_016873595.1 Nitrospira sp. | reverse complement strand
CTCCACATAGCCTTTTTAAAATTGCCTCCTGCGTCACCTTAGAAGGACCCTTTATCTTAAAGGAAGTAAAACGGTAAATGTGGTGCCCTTCCCTACCTCACTTTCTACATAGATAGAGCCACGGTGGGCATCCACAACGCCTTTAACAATGGAAAGGCCCAATCCCGTACCGCTAATATGTTTTGTTTTCTCGGATCTTGCTCGGTAGAATTTATCAAAAATACGAAGAATATCCTTTTCTTCAATGCCTATTCCGGTATCGGAAACCTTTAATTGAAGGTGCTGTGCATCCTTTTTTAGCCCGATACTAACCTGCCCACGTGAGTGTGTGTATTTAATGGCATTACTGATGAGATTAATAAACATGGCCTCCATACTGCTTTTGTTACCACTCATTAAAGGAAGGTTATCTTCTGCGGTTACCTGCAGGGCGATATCCTTATCCTGGGCCTGTGGCTGTATCAAATCGATAGTTCTTTGTAGGATCTCAGAGAGATTTAGAGGTTCTATTTGTGCGATGTATACTCCTTCTTCTACCATGCAGACATCCAGGATATCATTAACCATATCAGTCATACCCTTTATCTTGGCCTTGACCTTTTGAACCAAATCTCTTTGTTTCTCATTGAGCCCTCCCACCATCTCCTCCAAAAGGATAGATGTTTGAAGCAAAGTAGAGCTCAACGGGGATTTTAATTGATGAGAAACCATGGCTAAGAAATTAGACTTGATCTTGTCTATAGCACTGAGTTGCGCGACGTCATGGAGCAAACTTACCGATCCAACGAGTAATCCATTTGTATCTCTAACAGGATTGATATGGACCCTGAGCCTGGTATTACCTATATCCATGAGGCATACTTCTTCAGCATGATAAGGCATATTAAGCGTCAATATCTTAGTTATAAGTCCAACCAGCACGTCATTTTTAATGTGATCTTGGACTGGCTGACCTAAGGCAGCATTTCCTGTTATGCCTAGCAAGGCTTCAGCCTTTTGGTTATAAAGGATGACCCTACCCAGCTCATTAGTAACCAATATCCCATCAGACAGGCTATCAATTACGGCATTTAATGATTCTTTCATTACTCTATAAGGCATATATCTTCCGTATCCTAGTAAATTAATACAAACGCATTATTTAAAGTGTCATTGCGAGGAGTGAAACGACGAAACAATCTGTCACGAAGTGTCATTCTGAGCGAAGCGAAGAATCTCAATGAGATCCTTTCGGGCATTGCCCTTAGGATGACTGCTTCACAGGCAGATTGCCACGCTCCCCGCCTTTGGCTGGTCACTCGCAATGACGATGTAAAGGCATTTTATGCGTTTGCATTAGGTTCAAGTTATTTTTCATAGGAGATTCTGAATAGATTTTCTACTCTTTCCACCAACTCTATAGGCTCTACGGGTTTGGGAATATAGTCATCAGCCTCGGTTCTCATGCCCATTTCCTTGGTATATTTTGATGTAGATATGGCTTCCCCAACTGCTGTCAATAGCAGAATGGGGATGTGCCCATATTCGGGGTCAGCTTTGAGCTCAGCGCACACTTCATAGCCATCCATTTCAGGCATCATGACATCTAAAATGATTAAATTCGGCTGTTCTGTTTGGACCTTTTTCAGCCCTTCTTTCCCATCATAAGCTACAATCACATCATAAGATTTACTTTCTAAAATGAGCTTAGTGGCCTCCACAAAATCTACATCATCATCCACTAATAAGATTTTCTTTTTCTCCATATTATCTCCCAAAAGGATACTAAACCTTGCCCAATTTCTTGAGAATTTTCTCTACACGCTCCAATAAGATAGTATGTTCAATAGGTTTTTCTACATAATCATCAACGTCGAGTTGTAATCCTGTTTCTAATTCATATCGACGTCGGCTGGCTTCTTCCCTCACACTGCTCAGAATGATGATGGGTATATGGCCGTACTTAGCCCATCGAGGATCTTTCAATTCTTTACACACTCCAAATCCATCCAGCCTGGGCATAAGGAGGTCCAAAATCATCAAGTCAGGCTTTTCCTCTTTTAGCTTGGCCAAACCATCCACTCCATCTCGAGCGGTGGTTACCGCATAGCCATTGGCTTCAAGAACAATGCCGATAGCCTCCAGGACATCGGGATCATCATCAACAACTAATATTTTCGCACTCATCACATCCTCCAAATATACCTTCTTTTATACCAAAACTCAATACCTAAATATCACCTCTCTCTAAACTAACGAACTACCACGCAGCAGGACTGCGAGGTATCAAATTCCTGAATAACTCAGGAAGAAGACCGTCATTACGCACTTGATGCGGAATCCAGAGTTTTTATTTTTTCTGGATTCCTGCTGGAGTTTACCCCTGGATTCCCGCTTTCGCGGGAATGACAAAGGGGCAGGAATGACATTTTTTAATTATAGTATCGGTCTTGATAGTAAGCCAGCCCTTTCTACAATAACAGGTACTATATCTTCCCAGGCCACAGCCATGATATGGATGCCATGGACACCATCTATCTCTTTGAGTTGGTCGATGATCTCCAGAGCTATCTTTACCCCTTCTTCCTTGACATCCCTGGCCTCCTCCATACGGATTACTATCTCATCCGGTACACTAATTCCAGAGACATTATCCCTCAGATAGCGCGCCATTCCTACAGACTTTATGGGTATTACACCGGCAAGAATGTGAACCTGTTTATCCAATCCCTGATCTCTCACCATCTCCATCCACTTGGTAAACTTACCAACATCAAAGACAGCCTGGGTTTGAATGAAGTCTGCACCAGCCCTTACCTTTTTGGCCAGTCTCATGACCCTGTACTCAAAGGGATCAGCAAATGGATTTTCAACCGCCCCAATAAACAGCTGAACTTCGCCAGAGATTCCCTCGCCGCACAGAAATTTTTTTTCATCTCTCATGGTCTTAAGAGTCTGAACAAGCTGAATAGAATCAATATCATAGACGCCTTTAGCCGTCGGATGATTGCCAAATCTTTGATGGTCACCAGAAAGACAGAGTACATTTCGAATTCCTAAGGCAGCTGCACCCAGGATGTCACTTTGGATAGCGATCCGATTTCGGTCTCTGACCACCATCTGCATTACGGGGTCAATCCCCATCTCCTTTAGGAGGATACAGCCGCTCCAACTTGACATACGGACGATGGCTGTCTGATTGTCTGTTACGTTCATAGCATCACAATAAAATTTGAGAAGTTCCCCTTTCCTTTGAATGACTGCTGTAGAGGTACCTTTCGGAGGACCCACTTCTGCAGTTACTGCGAAATATCCTCCTTCCAGAACCTTTTCTAAATTGCTTCCTGCTTTCATAATACATTAACCCCTTTGAGTTGGTGACCCATCTTTTAAGCTTGGGTCCCAGTTTTTAGGAAGTATAATCTCCTCCAGCATATGAAGAGATCCAATTTTAGAATGGCGCTCAATAATGAGCTGCCAGGCGCAGGGCAAGTTGGGCGAAATCTCACATTTACCGCCTTGAGACCCACCGCATGGGCCGTTAAGCAAGCCTTTAGCACATCTGGCTATCGGGCAGATACCTCCGGTAAACTCCAGAACACAATCACCGCACTCCATACATCTTTCAGCCTGCTTCCACTCAGCATGGCCAGAAGAAATGGTATTGCAGCCAGGATGAATTACCTTATGAGTAGAAGAGGCTACTGTCTGAATCCCTGCACCGCAAGTCATAACCAGAACAGAGTCAGCAGATTCAATAGCCTCGGCATAGGCTGCCAGTTTCATTCTGGTTAATGCCTCATTGCATACCATATCAATGAGGGAGAATCCACTGATAGCCTTGCCCTCTTCTTCCAGCCTCTTTTTAATCTCCAGAACCTGCCTCTCACCTCCGCTTTCACACCCATCTGCACAACCTTTGCAACCTATCAAAAAAATAACCCTGTCTTTGGTTACGTAATCCAATATTTCTTCAAAAGGCTTCTGTTCTGAGATAAGCATTCTAAATTACCACCTTCTTTAAGATTACATTTTTATACAATGTACAGCACAGGCTATACAAGGATCAAATGATCGCACTATTCGCACTACCTCAAAGGGATTGGACTCATCTTTTATCTTCGTCCCTATAAGTGCCTGTTCCACAGGTCCTGGTTGTCCACTGTCATCACGGGGTGAAAGGTTCCAGGTACTTGGCACCACACATTGATAATTTGCGATCTTTTTATCCTTTATCTCTATCCAATGTCCTAATGCCCCTCTCGCTGCTTCAATCAACCCGACACCTATAGAATCATCAGGAATAATATAATCAACATATGAAGATTCGCCGGGCTTGAGCTGGAGCAGCCAGTCTTGCATAGAATCAGCAATATATTTCGTTTCCACAGCCCGTGCGATGTGTCTGCCCAGAACTGAAAAGAGGTTCTTTGGTTCTGCTTTAAACCGAGAAAGAATGGGATCTGCCAGCTCCTTTATCCTCGGATCACCATTGACGTAGTTGGTCATCATCCTGGCAAGAGGTCCAACCTCATAAACCTTGCCCCCATAACGAGGGGCCTTTATCCAGGAATAAGCACCTTCTTTCCCAAATTTTGGCTCTGTCTCGGCCGAGCCTGATTCATACCATGAATATTTTACCTCCTCGGAGATTTGAGTTATGTCAAGCTTATTGAAATTAAGGTCTATAGAAACAGTTCCCTGTTTAAACAGCCTTTGTCTCTTGGTAAGGTCTGATTCCTTACCATCTAAGTCATAACTCCCATAAGAAAGTAAATTTCTACAGCCGACCCCTATCTCAAAATAATCGCTATATGCCTCAGCAATAGCTAAAACATCAGGTAAGTAAATCGTATTAATGAAATCCCTGAGTTCGTTTAACCTCCAGATGAAGGAAATTATTTTATCCGTAGTGGGCACCATAGTAACACCCCCTGGTATGACGCCCATATTATGGGGCATTTTGCCACCAAAGATTGAAACCATCTTCTGTGCCTTTCGCCTCATGGTCAGAGCTTCTATATAATGGGCAATAACATTCAGGGTAATCTCATCTGAGAGACGATAATCACCCTCATATCGAGGGATAAATGGCCCTAATTTTCCACGCTCTGCGAAGTTTCTCAAGGAAGATAAAACAGCATCCGACCCATCATAACTGGCTACTTTTGTTATATCTAAATAATCAAGGGCAGATAGGTGATAAAAATGCAGAATATGGTCAGCTATGTGAGCAGCTCCCAAAATTAAATTACGCATAATCCTTCCATTATCCGGTATCTTGTCAGATATACCAAAGGCACTATCTAAATTTAAGGCTGCAGCTATAGAATGGCTTGTGGGGCATACACCACATATGCGTTCGGTCAACATTTGAGCATCTCGAGGATCCCTGCCCTGAAGAATGAACTCTATCCCGCGAAAAAGCATTCCTGAACTTTTAGCATCTTTTACTTCTCCATTTTCTACCGATACTTCAATCTTCAGGTGTCCTTCGATGCGAGTGACTGGATCTATAATAATCTTATTCAATTTCTATCCTCCTTCCAACAATCGGCAGGGCCTCCACATCCATTTTCTGATATAACGGAGAAACTACATCAGGAAATCCAAATTCACAGCAACCTATGCAGGGAGAGCCCGCGTTGATACACCAGTTGACCCCGCCATTCCAGAGTCTCAACGGGCAATCAGCATAAGCTACCGGCCCTTTGCATCCCAATTCGTATAAACAGCCGGGCTTATTGAAATTTTTTGCAAATTTTCCTTCATCAAAGTCGGCCCTGCGGGGACATCTTTCGTGGATCAATCTTCCATAGAAGGCTTTAGGGCGTCTATATTCATCTAAATCCTCCTCCTTTGGCAGTCCATTTAAAAGGAAGCTGGCTACAGTGCCAACCAGCCAGTCGGGATGGGGAGGACAGCCCGGTATATTTATTAAAGGCGTAATGATGGAAAGAGATTTGAATAATTTATCTACACCTACACATTTGCCAGGATTACGATGAGCTGCGGCTATTCCACCAAAAGCAGCACATGTACCTAAGGCAATGACTGCCAGAGCTTCCTTTCCGAGGGATTCGACCGCTGAAAGCATAGTTATCGGCTTTTCATCCTTTTCTCCAATGCACCCATAATTTCCGTCCTCAATTGTGGGTATGGCTCCTTCGATCATCAAGATATAACTTCCGCTTTTGCGTTGTTTCGTTTCCTCCATTTCCTCAATGACCGCCTGTCCTGCTCCAGCCATTATGGTTGGATGGAATCGAAGGTTAAGGTGTTTTCCGGGAAGAATTTCATCAACAAGAATGTTTTTGATGGTTGGACTTTCTGAATTCAAGATAGAAACAGAGCATCCGGTACAGGTAGCACATTGTAGCCAAATTATTGGATATTCTTCAACGTTTCCCATGATAGCTCCTGTTGGTATTTTATTTAAATTATCTTAGTGTCAAATTCCATTATAAAAGTAATAATAGTATTTTTTCCTTTTCCTTTCTTTTCATACACTGCTCTTTTGCAGCTCCATCTATATTCTTCAATCAAACTTTCCTTGGTTTTAGCTTATTCCTGCATGCATCTTTGCGGATTGAACTGTGTTTTTCATCAGCATCACTATTGTCATTGGTCCAACACCTCCTGGCACAGGGGTTATTGCCTTAGCCTTTTCTTTAATAGTTTCAAAATCTACATCTCCCACTAAGCCTGTTTCGAGCCTGTTTACTCCAACATCAATCACTACCACACCATCTTTCACCATATCTGCAGTAATTGCTTTTGGTCTCCCGGCAGCTACAATCAGGATATCCGCCCGTTTCGTATGAGAAGCAAGGTCTTTTGTACCGGTATGACAGATGGTAACAGTAGCATTTGCCCCTTTTTTATTTTTCTGTATCAACATGTTAGCAATAGGTTTCCCTACGATATTGCTCCTTCCCACAACAACAACCTCAGCACCGTTTGTTTCTATTCCACTCCTGATTAAGAGTTCTTGTATGCCATGCGGCGTACAGGGGAGAAAATCAGGCACTCCGAGTATTAATTTACCGACATTTACTGGATGGAATGCATCAACATCTTTCTTAGGATCAATAGCATCTATGACATTTGCTTCATTAATATGCTTTGGTAGAGGCAGTTGCACGAGTATTCCATGAATCTTGCTGTCCTTATTGAGTCTTTCAATGTGGGCCAAGAGTTCTGCCTCAGTTGTATTTACTGGAAGGTCAATACGCTCAGAATATATACCTAATTCTTTACATGCCTTTTCCTTTGCACCAACATAAACTTTGGAAGCCTCATCTTCACCTATAAGGATTGTAGCCAGCCCTGGAATAACATTATATTTTTTCTTTAATTCTGTTATTTCAAGTTTCAGTTCTTCCTTAATCTGCTTCGATATCTCAGAACCTTTAATTATCATTGCTGCCATAGTTCCTCCTACTTTATTACTCCCTTTTTTTAATTAATTCAAGCAATTCTTCCCTTGTAGACTGTTTTGTCCTGAATATTCCCCTGACTGCTGATGTAACTGTCCTTGTACCAGGTTTCTTTATGCCCCTCATACTCATACAGAGATGTTCTGCATCAATAATTACCATTGCGCCTTTGGGTTTAAGCCTTTGCATTATCAGGTCAGCGAGTTGTGTTGTCAAACGCTCCTGCACCTGTGGCCTTTTAGCAAGAATCTCAACTGCCTTTGCAAGCTCACCCAATCCGACGATATTCCCTTCTGACGGTATATATGCAACGTGGGCTTTACCGATAAATGGAAGCAGATGATGCTCGCATATTGAATAAAACGGAATATCTTTCAACAAAACCATCTCGTCATGACTTTCACCCTCGATAGGCTTAAGTATTTCTTCAGTAGGTGTCTTGAGACCCGCAAATATCTCCTCATACATTTTTGCAACGCGTTCTGGCGTTTCCTTGAGGCCTGACCTCTCAGGATCCTCACCAATGCCTTCAAGTATGAGCCTGACACCCTTTTCTATCTTTTTTAAATCCATATAATGTGATTGCTCTTTAAATTCGATTTCTTTAATTGTATCATCCGCTATGATTCTATGTCAAAACTAAGACAATTCGCTGTTACGGAATAATCATAATTGCACTATTTGTAAAAATCATTATTGCACATGTTAAGCTGACCACTTGTTTCTTTGATGGAAAAGTGATACATTAAGTTTCGTCATTTATACCTGCGAAAGCTGGAATCCAGAGATGTTGAATGAAGAAATTTTATGTTTATATCCTTTGTAACAAACGAAATGGCACCTTATATACAGGCATTACATCCGATATTATTAATCGCATTTGTCCCTGCAGGCTTTAAGCAGGGAACACAAAAATAATCTAATTGAAGGTTTTTCTCAGAAATATAGTGTTAACCGCTTAGC